>CAKSQT010000013.1 GCA_934486755.1 uncultured Eubacteriales bacterium
GGTTTTGGCCGTATCGGCCGTCTTGCTTTCCGTCAGATGTTCGGCGCTGAGGGCTACGAGGTTGTTGCTATCAACGATCTTACCAGCCCCGCAATGCTTGCTCATCTTTTGAAGTACGACTCTGCACAGGGCAGATATGCTCTCGCTGACAAGGTCGTTGCAGGCGAAGACAGCATCACTGTTGACGGAAAAACAATAAAGATCTATGCTGAGAAAAACGCTGCCGATCTTCCTTGGGGAGAAATCGGCGTTGACGTTGTTCTTGAATGCACAGGTTTCTATACCTCAAAGGACAAGGCTCAGGCTCATATTGACGCAGGCGCTAAGAAGGTTGTTATTTCTGCTCCCGCAGGCAAAGACCTTAAAACTATCGTTTACAGCGTAAACGAAAAGACTCTTACCGCAGACGACAAGATTATATCTGCCGCTTCCTGCACAACAAACTGCTTGGCTCCTATGGCTGATACTCTTAACAAGTATGCTCCCATTCAGAGCGGTATTATGACCACTGTTCACGCTTTCACAGGCGACCAGATGGTTCTTGACGGTCCTCACAGAAAGGGCGATCTTCGCCGTGCACGTGCCGCTGCCGTTAACATCGTTCCTAACTCAACAGGCGCTGCTAAGGCTATCGGTCTTGTTATTCCTGAACTGAACGGCAAGCTCATCGGCTCCGCTCAGCGTGTTCCTGTTCCGACAGGTTCAACAACTATCCTTGTTGCCGTTGTTAAGGGCAAGGACATTACTGTTGAAGGCATCAACGCCGCTATGAAGGCTGCTTCAAGCGCTTCCTTCGGCTACACCGAAGAACCCCTCGTATCTTCCGACATAATCGGAATCACATACGGTTCTTTGTTTGACGCTACTCAGACAATGGTTACAAAGATTGACGACGACACCTATCAGGTACAGGTTGTTTCTTGGTACGATAACGAGAACAGCTACACCAGCCAGATGGTTCGCACAATCAAGTACTTTGCTGAAATCTAATCAGTCAAAATTTAAAGCTCGTTCGCATAAAGCGGACGAGCTTTTTTGTTTATCTATTCAGTCAAAAGAGCATAAAATCTTAAATTATTTATATATTAATCAGCATCATAAGCGTTCCTGCAACAATCGCCGCAAGTCCGAGCGCCGCCCTTTTCGACAGGCGTTCCTTGAAAACAAGCGCCGAAAAGCCTATTGAAATCAGAATACTGAGTTTATCAATCGGGACGACAACACTTGCAAGACCGTCCTGCAAAGCCTTATAATAGCAAAGCCAAGAACCGCCTGTTGCAAGACCCGACAGACATATAAATCCAAATTCGTTTTTCGGAATCTTTTTAATCAAGCTCTTTTTACCTTTTACAAAAACGGTAAGCCACGCCATAACAAGCACAACTCCTGTCCGAATGGCGGTTCCGAGATTTGATTCAACGCCCTCTATTCCGATTTTCCCGAAAATTGAAGTAAGACTTGCGAAAACTGCGGAAAGAACGGCGTAAATTATCCAACTGCCTTTGTCTGCGCTTTTGTTATCAGACGTTTTCCCCTCAATCATCAAAAAGGTTCCGACGCCGATAAGTAGAACGGCTATTCCCTTTAAAAGTGTGATTTTCTCACCTAAGAATATAAAAGCTATTATAATTGTCAGAACCGTGCTTGACTTGTCAATAGGTACGACCTTATTGACGTCGCCTAACTGCAACGCCCGAAAATAACACAGCCAAGACGCACCCGTTGCAAGACCCGACAGAATTAGAAATATCCACGTTTTTGCGCCTAAGGTACCTATCGTGCCTGCCGATCCGCTAATCAACACCATTAACCAAGCAAACAGTAACACGATTATTGTGCGAACAGCTGTTGCCACGTCGGAATCGGTCTTTTTTATAACGCATTTTGCGAGTATCGACGTTACGCCCGCAAAAAAAGAGGAGAGAATGCAAAAATCACCCACATAACTGCTTTCTCCTTTTTATAAAAGCCGCCGAGTAATTCCCCGACGGCTCATTAACATATTCTAATTTGTCGTTTCGGATTCGGTAGACGTCGACGACTCACCTGATGAAGGCGGCGCCGTGGACGTCGAACTGCCAGATGAGCTTGGACTGCTTTCAGCCGAAGATGAACTTTGCGAGGTATTCGACGAAGACGACTGCGCCTCGCTCGTAGTTGTTGCCTGTGAAGTTGACGGCGTAACCTCGCTCGACACCGCAGACGCGGTACCGCCGCCGTGCGAGCCGCTGCATTTTTCTACCTTGCTGTCCTTCTTATAATATCCTACCTTAGTGCCGCCGCAGGAGTCGCCTGCCAGCTTGCCCGTTGAAGTACAGTATTTTGCGGTATAAACATCATCGCTGTCCTCAAACTGCTTTGCGCTTAAACCCTTATGAACATCGGTCATAACGGCTTTCCAAACGGCAGCCGCCGCGCCCGCGTTCTTAACCGCGGCAGGTTGGTCAAATCCGTACCAGACAGAGCCTACATAATAAGGTGTTCCCGCAACCATCCATAAGTCGTTTGACTCGCTTGAAGTACCTGTTTTCGCATAAACCTTCATTGAATTATAACTTGCTATTCCCTTACCTGTTCCCTCTCCGCCGTAAACGACATTTTGCAGTAAATGATTCATTATGGTAGCGGTTGACGGACTTATTACCTGCGTGCCTGTATCGGCGTTTTCTTCAAATATTACCTCGCCGTTGGCACGTTCAATCTTATAATACGTTGTAGGCTTATAATATTTGCCCTGATTTCCGAAGATAGCGTAAGCCGCGGCGGATTCAGTAGTCGTAATTCCGTATTCACAGCCGCCGAGCGCCAAGGAGGCAAGGTTTTTGTCCACGTCTGTAAGGCTCTTACAGCCGAGCTTGTTTTTTAGAAAATCAAAAGAAGTGTCGAGCCCGACATCTCTTAAAAGCCTTACGGGTATCGTATTAGCTGATTTTTCAAGCGCATACTGCACCGTAATATTACCCTTGTAATATCCGTACCATTCCTTAGGTCCGCTTTTACCTGAACCGTAATAATTTTCAATCGGTTTATCGGGAACCGTAGTTGAATAATTGGCTATTCCGTTTTCTATCGCGAGCGCATAAACGCCTATCGGTTTCATAGTAGAACCAGGCTGTCTCGGCGAATCGGTAGCTCGGTTAAGTCCGCGGTTGACGGTCTTCTCGCCTACACCGCCGACAATGCCGACAATATGACCCTGATAATCCATCACGGTCATTGCGGACTGCACGCCCACGCCCTTATCGGTCTGCTTGAAGTATGTATTAATATTAGAATACACCTTTTCCATATCAGCCTGAATATTGGGGTTGATGGTTGAGTATATTTTATATCCGCCGTTGTATAGCATAGTAGAAGCAATTTCTTCCGAGCAGTTATACTTTTCGGCTAAATCTCCGATCACCTCATCTATAAGGGCATCTACAAAATAGCTGTTTATTTCCGCCTCGTAATTTTCACGCTGGGAAAGGTCAAGCGTTATGTCGGCATTTACCGCCTCGTCATACTCCGCCTGCGTTATCATTTCGTGTTCCAGCATTTTGTCGAGCACTATCTTTCGGCGGGCTTTGTTTTCCTCAGGGTGGTTTATCGGTTCATATTTATATGGGTGCTTTGTGATACAGGCAATCGCCGCACACTCAACAAGTGAAAGCTGGTCGGGATTCTTATTAAAATAATAGTTGGACGCAACCTGAACGCCGCAAATTCCGTTGCCGAGCGATATTGTATTAAGATATGCTTCAAGTATCTGCTTTTTATCGAGCTTCTTTTCAATAAGTAAAGCACGGGTTATTTCCCTTATTTTACGGAAAACATTTTCCCCTTTATCGTCGGTAACGTTCTTTATCAGCTGCTGTGTGATAGTGGAACCGCCCTGATTTGAAGAATAGTATTTAAAAATCAGGTTGCCGACAGCGCCGAGCGTCCGTTTCCAGTCCACGCCCGAATGTTCATAAAAACGCTCGTCTTCTATTGCCACATACGCGTCTTGCAGTTGTTTCGGAACATTGTCAATGCTGACCCAAATTCTGTTCTCATTTCCGTGAAGACGCTGGTATTCCTGCCACTTCCCCGACTTATCCTTAACGTATACCGCCGAAGTAAGATTAAGCTCCAAATTCTCGATATTGTCAATAATCTGCCTGTACGAAAATATATCAATATGCTTATTTGACCTTTTATAAGAAGGAACGGTAAAAACCATACCTACGGTACATACTATTATAAGTCCTGAAAGAAAGACGCAAAATCTTTTAAACAGCTTTTCCATAATCCATACCTTTCGCAGAAATCATAATCCGAATTGATTATACCACTAATCCTCGCATTAATCAAATATATTCTTCATATTCATATTTTCTTTATAATTTGCGGTTATAATTTCCATATTCCATTAAAAGGAGCGAGCAAATGTTAAAACTATCAAACATACGCAAAGAATACCGCACAGGCGACACAACGGTTGAAGCGCTTAAAGGCGTAAGCATTGAATTCAGGAAAAATGAATTTGTTTCAATTCTCGGTCAGTCGGGTTGCGGAAAAACAACGTTGCTTAATATAATCGGCGGTCTTGACCAATACACCGAGGGCGACCTTATAATTAACGGAAAATCAACAAAGGAATTTAAGGACAGGGATTGGGACGCCTACCGAAACCACTCCGTCGGATTTGTTTTTCAAAGCTATAATTTAATTCCGCACCAAAGCGTATTATCAAACGTTGAACTCGCTCTTACAATTTCGGGTGTTTCAAAAGCCGAACGCCGCAAAAGAGCGGTAGAAGCGCTTAACAGAGTGGGTCTCGGCGACCAGATAAACAAGAAACCCAATCAAATGTCGGGAGGTCAGATGCAGCGCGTCGCTATTGCCCGCGCTATTGTAAACGACCCTGAAATACTGCTTGCCGACGAGCCGACAGGCGCGCTCGACAGCGAAACCTCCGTTCAGATTATGGAGCTTTTAAAGGAAATCGCCTCCGACCGCCTTGTAATTATGGTAACGCACAACCCCGAGCTTGCCGTGCAGTATTCAACAAGAATAGTGAAACTGCTTGACGGTCAGGTTACCGACGACAGCAATCCTTACAGCTTAGATGAAAAAATAAAAACCAACAGCGGTTATGTGAAAAAGCCGTCAATGTCGTTTTTTACTGCGCTTTCACTTTCAATGAACAATCTGCTCACCAAAAAAGCGCGCACTTTCCTGACTTCGTTTGCAGGCTCGATAGGAATAATAGGTATCGCTTTAATACTTTCGCTTTCAAGCGGTGTTGACGCATACATCAACAAGGTTGAGGAGGACACCCTCACGGGTTATCCCATCACCATTGAGGAATCGGGGCTCGATATAAGCGAATTTGCTTCGAGCCTTATGGGAAAAAATTCGGACGAGGAATTAAAGGACGACCAAAAGATATATTCCAACAACATTATGACCGATATGATGACCACAATGATAAACGGCATAAGCTCCAACAATCTAAAAGCGTTTAAGGAATATATTGAAAGCGGCGGCGGTGACATTAAAAATCTGACAAGCGATATAAAATACAAATATTCCACAACTATGAACATTTACACTTCGTCGGGTTATCAGGTATCCCCAAATCAGGTGTTTGCTTCGCTCGGATACGACACGGACAGCACCAACTCAATAACAAACACCCAAATGCAGAATCCTTACAGCAATACGGAGGTTTGGAATGAGCTGATAGACAATGATGAGTTAATGAAAAAGCAGTATGACGTTATTGCAGGACGAATGCCCGAAAAATACAACGAAATCGTTGTTATTGTAGACGACAAGAACCGCATAAGCGACTACACGCTGTATTCACTCGGACTTATGGACGCTGACAAGCTCACCGAAATGATGAAAAAAGCCGCAGCGGGTGAAAAAATTGAGGAAACAGAAGAAAAAAGCTACACCTTTGATGAAATACTTGATTTAAAATTCAAGTTGCTTGTAAACAGCGACTTTTTTGAGGAAAATGCCGACGGAACATGGACTGACAAACGCGACGACAAGCTCTATATTTCTTCAAAATTAAGCGCCGCAGAGGATATTAATGTGGTAGGAATTTTACGAACAAACAGCGATTCGGTGCTTCACTCCACAAGCGGCTCCGTAGGGTACAGACGCGATCTTATGACGCATCTCATTGACGAAGTGAACAACAGCAAAATAGCAAAACAGCAACAAAACTCTCCCGATACCGATGTTTTCACGGGAAGACCATTTGAGAAAGATATAGAATTTTCCGATATAAATGAGTTAAACGCATTTATTTCCGCCCTCCCGACGGAGCAGGCGGCAGAATACGGTGTTTATATCACGCAAATGCAGTCTTCGGGTATGTCAGACGCGCAAATTATCAAACAATTTACTTCGTCTATAAACGCAAAACGCGATTCCGCGACATACAGCGGAAATCTATCCGCCATCGGCGTTTCCGACCTTGATGTTCCGAGCGGGATAGACATTTACCCCAAGGATTTTGAAGCAAAAGAATTAATTTCGGACGCCATAAACGATTATAATTCCTCTGCCGAAGAAAAAGACCAGATAACATACACCGATTATATCGGTCTTATGCTTTCCTCTGTAACCACGATTATCAACGCGATAAGTTATATTCTGATAGCGTTTGTAAGCATTTCGCTGGTAGTATCCTCAATTATGATAGGAATAATAACCTATATTTCGGTTCTTGAACGGACAAAAGAAATAGGTATTCTGCGGGCTATGGGCGCTTCAAAACGCGACATTTCACGCGTATTTAACGCCGAAACGCTTATCGTCGGATTTGTTGCGGGCGCAATAGGAATAGGCGTAACGCTTCTTCTGATACTTCCGATAAACATTATAATTAAATCGCTGACCGATATTTCGGGACTTGCAAACCTACCTGTTGTCGGTGCGGTAATACTTGTGGCAATCAGTATGCTTTTGACCTTTATTGCAGGTCTGATACCCTCAAAAATAGCCGCGCGCAAGGACCCTGTTACCTCACTGCGCACAGAGTAATACAGAAAACGGACCGATACCTTTTAATTAGGTATCAGTCCGTTTTATTTTTTTAATCGCCCACCCTGCCGTAATGTGCTTAAAATAACCTGCGTAAAGCAGGTGGGTGCCGGCCGCATGGTTTCGCGCTCCCTTCTTCCGAACTCGGCAATGCCGCGGGAGGTCTGCAAACCTGCCGTGCGAGCTTAGGCCCCTTTTAATAAAGGTTGTAGGGTTATATAAGTCACGGTCCGCGAACAGGGCAGGACAAAAATATTATTTACAGATTATTTATCCTCAATCTCGAAAAAATCTTCCAATCTGTTTACAAAGGCGTCGGCAATGGTTTCATACTCATCATCGTCCTCGATTTCAAAGTAATACTCTTCCCCGTCTTCCTCGCCGACCTTTACAATAACCAGCTCGCCGCTGTCGTCAAGCATTTTCTGCGGATCGTCGTATACGGGAAGCATAGCAAGGTATCTGCCTGTATCGGTTTCTATTGCGTCAATAACCTCGAAAGTGTATTCCTTACCGTCATCATCTGTAAGAGTAACAATATCAGGATTATAGTCTTCTTTGTTTAATTCGTCAGTCATACTAATCTCCAATCTGATCGTTATATATCCATTTTAATGCTAAATAGCCTTTTAGTCAATAATATAATCAAAACTTTTTAAAAAATTTCACTAAAAGCCCGATTTTTTATTAAATTATTAATAAATTGTAAATTTGCACAAAACTTGTCCACAAACACTTGACAAATAGTAAATTGTGCATTATAATAAAGCCAGAGAAAAACAAGAAGGGTTGTGAGAACGTGAAAACGCAATCTCCGCCGAACTCTAAATAAAAAAGAAAGTGGTGAGTCCGATGAAGTAAGATCGGTAAACGCAAAACTATAATTAATTATTTGGTGAGTCCAATGGGTTAAGTAAAAGCCTTAAATGATATAAATTTTGAACGGTGATGCTTATGATTTTAGCTAAACTTGATTTCAAATAATTATATAAAGGTGAGACCGATGTACAATTAAGTTTGTATACATAAAAAATTAAATCCATTTAAACAATATATAAGTTGCCCGTAACGAAAAGGAGCGTTACGGGCAATTTCTTTTTTTGCGTTGTCCCTATTGAGGTCAACATCATATCAATCATTAAAAAAATCTCTTACCTTATCCATAAAACTCTTGCGGGTCTTATAGTTTTGGTCGCCTGTTTCGGCGTCGAAAGCCTTCAATTTTTCTTTTTGCGACTTTGTAAGGTTTTTAGGAACCTCAACGGAAATCTTAACATACTGGTCGCCGCGTCCTGCGTAATTAAGGCGCTGTATACCTTTTCCTCTCAGCTTAAATTCATCACCAGGCTGAGTTCCTTCGTGAACGGAGAATTTTACCTTACCGTCAAGCGTAGGAACGATTATCTCGGTTCCCAATGCCGCCTGCGCAAAGGTTATAGGTATTTCACAGAACACATCATATCCCCTGCGTTCAAAAATCGGGTGAGGACGGACGTTTACGTTAAGCCGCAAATCGCCTGACGGACCGCCGTTTACGCCTGCGTCTCCGCCGCCGTGAACATTGATTATCTGTCCGTCGTCAATTCCCGCTGGAATTTTTATAGTTTGTTCAACGGTGTGGCGTATTCTTCCCTTTCCTGCGCACTTTCTGCACGGCTTATCGATTATTTTACCGCTGCCGTGGCAGTTGTCGCAAACCTTTTGGGTCTGCATAACGCCGAACGGCGTGCGCTGGGTGGTCGACACCTGACCAGAGCCGTGACAAACAGGACAGGTTTTTGGCGAAGAACCGCTTTGAGCGCCGCTGCCGCCGCAATCAGGACAGTTTTCTATCTTAGTGACCTTGACGGTTTTGGTGCAGCCCTTTGCCGCTTCCTCAAACGACAGATTAACCGTTGCCGCCGTATCGTTGCCTCTGCGCGGTGCGTTAGGATTTGAGCGGCGCGAGCCGCCGCCGAATCCGCCGCCGAAGAACGAACTGAATATATCTCCAAGGTCGCCGAAATCGCCTGTAAATCCGCCGCCGTAAGCGCCGCCTCCTCCTGCGCCGAAATTGGGATCTACGCCTGCGTGACCGAATTGGTCATAGCGTGCGCGCTTTTCCTTATCGGAGAGAACCTCGTATGCTTCGTTTACCTCTTTAAACTTCTTTTCAGCTTCGGCATCTCCCGGATTCAAGTCGGGATGGTATTTCTTTGCCGCTTTTCTATATGCTTTTTTTAAGTCGTCGTCGTTTACCGATTTGTCAACGCCGAGGACCTCATAATAATCTCTTTTTTCATCAGCCAAAGCAATTTCTCCTAAACAAATTTATGTAGACAGGCTGACGGGAATTTAATCCCGACAGCCCTTTTAATACACAGACTGCGGCTGAAATTACTTCTTGTCGCCGTCTTCAACATCGGTATAGTCAGCCTCATAGACGTTAGGATCGCCCTGCTGTGCATTGTCGGCACCGTTCGGAGCGGCGCCCTGTGCGCCCTGCGCCTCAGCGGCGGCTTTATATACCTTTTCGCTTACTGCGTAAATTTCCTTCTGCAACGCTTCCTGTTTAGACTTGATTTCTTCAAGGTCTTCGCCCTTTAAAGCCTCTTTAAGAGCTTCTTTTGCGGTTTCGATCTTGGATTTTTCGTCATCAGAGAGCTTGTCGCCGAACTCGCTTACCGTCTTTTCAGCCTGATAAATCATCTGATCTGCGTTGTTGCGTGCGTCAACGGCTTCGCGGCGCTTTTTATCCTCAGCGGCATAGGATTCCGCCTCTTTAACAGCCTTATCTATATCCTCTTTGGACATATTCGTGTTAGAGGTTATAGTGATATTGTTTTCCTTGCCTGTGCCGAGATCCTTTGCGGATACGTGTACGATACCGTTAGCGTCAATATCGAAAGTAACTTCAATCTGAGGAATTCCTCTCGGAGCGGGCGCAATGCCGTCAAGATGGAACACGCCGAGCGTTTTATTATCCTTAGCAAATTCACGTTCGCCTTGCAGAACGTGTACCTCAACTGAGGTCTGACCGTCTGCTGCGGTAGAGAATATCTGGCTCTTTTTAGCAGGGATAGTGGTGTTACGGTCGATAACCTTTGTTGAAACGCCGCCCATTGTCTCAATGCCAAGTGAAAGCGGAGTTACATCAAGGAGCAACAGACCCTTAACGTCGCCGCCGAGAACGCCTGCCTGCAAAGCGGCGCCGATAGCAACACATTCGTCAGGGTTGATACCCTTGAACGGTTCACTGCCCATAAAGTTCTTTACTGCTTCCTGAACAGCGGGGATTCTTGAAGAACCGCCGACCATAAGAACCTTGTTTATCTGACTCTTTTCAAGACCCGAATCCGAGAGTGCCTGACGTACAGGACCCATAGTAGCGTCCACCAAATCAGCGGTAAGCTCGTTGAATTTAGCGCGTGTAAGGGTCGTTTCAAAGTGCTTAGGACCTGTTGAGTCTGCTGTTATGAACGGAAGGTTAATATCGGCAGTAGTCATACCCGAAAGGTCAATCTTAGCCTTTTCAGCCGCTTCTTTAACACGCTGCATAGCCATTTTATCGCCCGAAAGATCTATTCCCTGTTCAGCCTTAAATGTATTAACAATGTAATCCATTATGCGTTTATCGAAATCGTCGCCGCCAAGACGGTTATTACCAGCGGTTGCCAAAACCTCCTGAACGCCGTCGCCCATTTCGATTATTGAAACATCGAAAGTACCGCCGCCGAGGTCGTAAACCATAACCTTCTGGTCGTCTTCCTTATCAATACTGTAAGCAAGAGCGGCAGCAGTCGGCTCGTTGATTATACGCTTAACTTCAAGACCTGCTATCTTACCCGCGTCCTTAGTAGCCTGACGCTGAGCGTCGGTAAAGTAAGCAGGAACGGTGATAACCGCTTCGCTCACGGTCTGACCGAGATAAGCCTCCGCGTCGGCTTTGAGCTTTTGAAGAATTATAGCAGAAATTTCCTGAGGCGTATACTTTTTGCCGTCAATTTCAACGGTGTGAGTAGTACCCATTTCACGCTTTATTGAACTGATAGTTCTGTCAGGATTGGTTATAGCCTGACGTTTAGCGACCTGACCTACCATTCTTTCGCCTGTTTTTGAAAAAGCAACGACAGACGGGGTAGTTCTCGCGCCCTCTGCGTTTGCTATAACAACAGGCTCGCCGCCCTCCATTACAGCAACACAGGAATTTGTTGTACCTAAGTCTATACCTATAATTTTGCCCATAATAAAATCCTCCTAAGAATTATATATAAATTTAATTTGCTACCTTTACCATAGCGGGACGTATGACCGTATCGCCTAATTTATAGCCTTTTTGCAAAACCTCGGCTATAACATTCTCACCCAATTCAGGGTCTTCAATATGCATAACCGCTTCGTGAACCGTCGGGTCGAATGCGTCGCCCGCAGAAGCAATTTCGGAAATATTCAACTTCTCCGCAAGTGCGGAAAACTGTTTAACTATCATTTCTACACCCTTGATATAATCCTGACTTTCCCTGTCCGCACACATTGCGCGGTCAATATTATCAAGTATCGGCAAGAGTTGTTTTATTATTCCCGCCTTTGCAAATTCCGCCACGCCGCTGCGCTCCCTGTCGGTGCGCTTTTTGTAATTGTCAAACTCTGCGGCGGTACGAAGTAAAAGGTCGTTTTTTGCTTCAAGCTCTTTTTTCAGCTTTGCGATTTCCTCGTCCTTTTTGGACTTTTTTTCTTTCTTTTCCTTTTTTTCGTGTTCTGCGTCTTGCACCTCGGGAGTTTCCTGCTCCGTCTTTGTGTCAACGCCTTTCTTTTCCTCAGCCACTTAATCAATCCTCCATATCCTTTAATGCCGACGTCATAACGTCAGTTAATTTATCGGCAATATATTCAATACTCGGCATAACCTGATCATACGATATACGATAAGGTCCTATAACGCCTATTGCGCCCTCATAATGAGTTCCGACGCCGAATTTTGAAGTAACCAATATATGCGATTGCAACTCACTAATACCCGTATCCTTACCGAAAATAACGCCGACCTTGTCAGACGAAGGATACAAAATAGATTCGATATGAGTTTTTCGGTCAACCAGAGAAGCTATTCGCCTTGCGGTCTCATCGTCCCTGCATATATTAAACAGCCGACTTTCCCCGTATAAATTCAGTACGGAATCGCCCATTTCTTCAACAAGCTCAAACACCGCAGTCAAAAGCGGCATAAGCGAAAATGCGTTAATTCCCGAAAAAGCTGCGACACTTTGAAGATAAGCAGGCGTAAGCTCGTGCAAGCTCATACCGCTCAGCCGTTTAAGGCAAATTTCTTTACATGCGCTGTATAAGTCACGGTCAATACCGCCCGTCATTCGGAACACACGGTTTCGTATCCTGCCGTCGTCCGTAATCAAGACGAGAACCAAGGAGCTTTTGCTAACTCTTACAAGTTCGACCTTTTTAATACGCACATCACCGTGCGTCATACAACTCACGATAACGGGAAGCCCCGTAAGCTCCGAAAGCATCTCGCCAGCCGCGGCAGGTATTAACTCGGGATCGCAATTCATCTGTTCAAAGCTGTTATCTATAAAGCGCCTCGCGCTTAGCGACAATTGCGGCGAACCCATAAGCGAACTAAGATATAGGTTGAGTCCCCTGCTCGTCGGAAGTCTGCCCGCCGAAGTATGCGGCTGGGTAAGAAGACCGAGGTTGCACAGCTCGCTCATCTCATTACGCAAAGTAGCCGAGGACGGTGCGTTATCAATAAATTCTGTAAGCAGTTTTGAACCGACAGGTTCGCCCGTTTCAATATAGGCTTTTATTATCGCCGAAAGGACAGCCTGCTTACGTGAACTCAGCTCCACCGTACCTCACCTCTTATAGTTTTAATGCTGTTAGCACTCTGTGCTTTTGAGTGCTAACAATTATTATTATATGCATCAATTCAAAATTGTCAATAGTTTTTCAAAAATATTTTTGACTTTTACTGACTTTTACAAATTGTTCACATTATTAAAGGCAATCCGCGCAGAGCGAATTGCCTTTTTAGCTATAAATATTTACGTTTTGCCTCGCAAACGTCGGTTATAAACTGTCTGTCCATTTCGGTAAGGCGGTAGCCGCTGCGGTAAATCAGAACGTCACGGTACACCTTATCGTTATCATCGCATTTTTTCTGCACCAGCTCATACTTATCGCACAGATCCTGCGGTATCGGAGATATCCACATAAAGGTCGTAAGCACATTTTGCAACAGTTCAAACTGACTGCCCCTCTCAAAAACGAAGATATGCTTATCAACATATTTTGAAAGCTCTTCTTTTTTAATATCAATAAGGGGCAACGACGGCACATAAGGGTCGGCGTGCGTTATTTCTATATAATCGGACAGGTCGGACATTTTTATGCTTTCACGCTGTGCAAGGCGGTGGTTTTTCGACATAAGGAGCTGATACGAAAAATCCGCAATTATCTCGGATTCCAGATGTTTTTCCTCAAACATTGTTCTGAAATATTTTTCAAACTTTGTTTGATACCTTATTATTCCGAGATTATAGTCACCCTTTAATATATTGTCTATCGTTCTTGAAGTATTGGTCTCCTTATAGAAGATGTCTGCGGGCGTGTCGGTTTTAATTGTTTTTGAGAACTCGCAAAACGCATAGGAAATATAGCTTGCCCGCGGAACCGAAACGGAAAAACGCGTCTTCGGCTTTTCGCCTTTTTTATATATGTTCTCTACCTCTTCAACCTGATTGATTATTCTTTTCGCATACTGCAAAAATTCCTCGCCCTCAGGCGTCAGCGTTATTCCCTTTGAATTGCGCTTAAAAATTGTTATTCCCAAATTGTCTTCCAATTCCTTTATAGCGCGCGACAAATTAGGCTGACCCATATAGAGATTTTCAGCCGCACGGCTTATTGATTTTGTTTTTGCAATTTCTACCGCATACTTCAAATGCAGAATATTCATGCCAACACCCCGATTTATTTTTATATATGTAATTATAAATTATACTGTATATGTTAATAATAACACCGGTGATGATATGATTGCAACAATTTTCAGAACAATTATGATGTATTTTTTCGTTACAATAGGAATTCGGCTTATGGGAAAACGCCAAATAGGCGATATGCAGCCAAACGAGCTTGTTGTAACGCTTCTCATTTCGGAGATAGCCGCAATACCGTTACAGGACACCAATCAGCCCGTTATGAACGGCGTGATTGCTATATTTGTACTTGTAGTGCTTGAAATCATACTTTCCGTGCTTGCAATGAAAAACTTTTTTGTAAGGAAAATTATGAGCGGTCAGTCGGTTGTGGTTATTAAAAACGGAGTGATAGACCAATCGGCAATGCAGATGGTGCGAATGACGGTTCTCGACCTCATCGAGCTTTTAAGGGGACAAAACGTTTTCGACATATCCACGGTGGCTTTCGCGGTTCTGGAAGTAAACGGCGACCTTAGCGTGCTGTTAAAGACGGAGGAGATGCCCGTTACCGTAAAGGATATTGAGATACAAAAAGAATCCGCAGGGCTTCCCCTGCCCGTGATTACGGACGGAAAACTTGTTGACGAATCCTTAAAGGCTCTCGAAACCGATGAAAAACACATTACAGATTTGGTAGCAAAAAACGGGCTTGAATTGAACGAGGTATTTCTTATGATGCTTGACAGATTTGACAACATAAACCTTGTAAAAAAGAATAAGGGTAATTGAAGGCAGGAGATAAATATGAAACGTCTTATAGCGGCGGCAGCTCTGACTGCAATAATACTGATATCTTGCATTTCGGGCAGTATGCTGGTGGGAAAAAACAGCGAATATATAAACAGTCTTGTAACCGACTGCGAAAATTCTTATAAGCAGAACCGTAACGAAGCGGTACAGCTATCTGAAAAATTGGAAAAGGAATGGCAAAGCAAAGAAACCCTTATGTCGGCATATTCTAACAGAGGTTACATTGAAGACATTAAAATCTCAATAGCAAAACTCGCGCCGTATGCTGAGTCAGACAAAGAAAACGATTTTTTAAGCGAATGTAAAACAATTAAAATAATACTCTCACAAATAAAAAACGACCAAGCGATAAGCCTGCAAAGTTTTTTGTAATATGCAAAACATTCAGCATATTTATGCATAGAGATGCAGAATATTTTTGCATATTTTTCCTCATTTCGCCTTGTTTTGTTTAAATTTGCTATAATATCAGCGAATATTAATGCAATGTTAGTGTTATATTTATGCAAAAATATGTTGACAAACTGCATATCGTCTGCTATAATCATAACATCAAATAAAACAGCGGCGCAAAACCGCAAAACAAAATTTCAGAAATGAGGAAACAAAAATGAAAAACTTAAAGAAAATTGCAGCATTGGTTTTAACCGCTGCACTCGTAGTTGCTCTTGCAGCTTGCGGCTCATCAAAGGACACAACATCAGACGTTGCTTCTAAGGACAAGAGCGACAGTTCAACCTTGGTTATGGGAACAAACGCTTCCTTCCCTCCGTATGAATTTGTTGACGACGACGGAAACATCGCAGGCATCGACGCTGAAATAGCTCAGGCTATTGCCGACAAGCTCGGTATGAAGCTCGAAATCAAAGATATGGAATTTGACTCGCTTATCCCTGCTGTTAAAGGAAACTCAATTGACGTTGTACTTGCCGGTATGACCGTTACAGACGAGAGGAAACAGTCGGTTGACTTTTCTGACAGCTATTCAACAGGCGTTCAGGTCGTAATCGTTAAAGAAGGCTCTGACATAAAATCCGTTGACGATCTCGAAGGCAAAAAGATAGGCGTTCAGGCTGGAACGACAGGCGATACATATTGCACAGACGATTTCGGCGCTGAAAACGTTAAACAGTATCAGAACGGTTCACTCGCGGTTGCCGCTCTTGCAAACGGTCAGGTTGACTGTGTTGTAATCGACAACGAGCCTGCTAAGAACTATGTTGCCGCTAACGCAGGTCTTAAAATCCTTGACACCGAATATGTAACCGAGGATTATGCAATAGCAGTTTCCAAGGACAACAAAGACCTCCTCAACAAGATAAACAAAGCGCTTGCTGAGCTTAAAGAAGAAGGCAAGGTTGACGAGATAGTAGGCAAATACATCAAAGCCGAATAATTAAAAATTTCGCTTAAATAAGGGCGGCTCACAGCCGCCCTTATAGCTCTATATACGAAAGGAAGAAAAAATGGTAGTACTGACATTTGCCAATTGGCTTGCAGACGCCCCGTCGTGGATCACAAGCTGTCCAGAATGGCTGCAACAGCTGATTTTCCAGCTTTACCAAACGTTTATATATCAAAACAGGTGGAAATTCTTCACCGACGGACTTAAAATAACGTTTATAGTAACCGTAGGCGCTCTTTTCCTCGGCATTGTAATCGGTCTTATAATCGCCGTTATAAGAACCACGCACGACACCGTTTCCTCAAATTCACATAAAAAACATATTGGACTTAACTTTGTAAATTGGCTTTGCCAGCTTTATCTTACCGTTATCAGAGGTACCCCTATGATGGTTCAGCTTCTTATAATGGGATTTGTAATTATGGTTCCAAAATCGGATACGGGAATGATATTCTGCGGTATAGTTACCCTCGGAATAAACTCAGGCGCTTACGTTGCGGAGATAGCGCGTTCGGGATTGATGTCGGTTTCACAGGGACAAACCGAAGCGGGACGAAGCCTTGGATTTAATTACATACAAACAATGTGGTATATCGTCATTCCTCAGGCAATTAAGAACATACTCCCTGCCCTTGGAAACGAAATGATTACCCTTTTGAAAGACACTTCGCTTGTTTCCGTGATAGCTCTGCGCGACGTTACAAAACAGGCACAGAACATTGTAAGCAAAACATATCAAGCGTATGTTCCTTATATAAGTCTTGCAATTATTTATCTTGTTATAGTTATTATTCTTACCAAATTACTCAACATACTTGAAAGGAGGCTGCGTAAGAGTGACCGCTAACGATACTACGCTTATCAAGGTAAGCAATTTAAAAAAATCTTTCGGTGATATTGAAGTTTTAAAAGGAATAAACACCGAAATTAAAAAGGGTGAGGTCGTTGTTGTCATAGGACCTTCGGGTTCTGGTAAATCAACATTTTTACGCACCCTCAATCTTCTCGAAATGCCGACGGACGGTCAGATATTTTTTGAGGGCACCGATATAACCGACCCTTCTATAAATATTAACGTTCACCGTCAGAAAATGGGAATGGTGTTCCAGCAGTTCAACCTCTTCCCCCACATGAGCGTTTTGAAGAATATGACTATTGCGCCGATGAAGCTGTTGAAAATGTCCAAGGCAGACGCGGAAAAGCTCGCGCTTTCACTTCTTGAACGCGTAGGTCTTGCCGACCGTGCAGACGCATACCCTAATCAGCTTTCAGGCGGTCAAAAACAGCGTGTTGCAATAGTACGCGCCCTTTGTATGAAGCCTGACGTAATGCTTTTTGACGAACCGACCTCGGCGCTCGACCCCGAAATGGTCGGCGAGGTTCTCGACGTTATGAAAAAGCTCGCCGAGGACGGAATGACAATGGCGGTAGTCACTCACGAAATGGGCTTTGCGAGAGAGGTTGCCGACCGCGTTCTGTTCATTGATGAGGGCGTTATTATGGAAGAAGGCACACCTGACGAGTTGTTCGGAAATCCGAAAAGTCCGCGGCTTAAAGATTTTTTAAGCAAGGTAATATAAAAATAAGACTGCAATCAATAGAGATTGCAGTCTTATTTTTTGCTTATTTTTCAATTACAGCGTTTTTATAAAGATAATCGGTAACCATTTCATCAACAGTCAGGTATTCAAAATAATACCTGCCGTAATAATTTTCAAGTGTATCCGCCGTAATTCCCGAGCTGTTATAGCTGTTAACGGTATCTGATATTTTTTTGTCAACATCCTCCGACGTCACCTTGTTATCGGTCGCGTCCAAAATAGCGTACATAATAAGCTGTGTGTCCATAAGCGGTTTTATTTGATTGCTTACGGCGTTATCTTTAAATTGTGCCTCGGTCATATTGTTGTAGCTTAAATAGTCGCTTAACGTGGCGTTATTGTTTTTAAGATTTGTTTCAACCGTATTTTTGTATGCGTTATAAATTGTGTCTATATCCGTATCAGGATATTTCTTTATTTTTGAATTGGCGCAAACGGTATCAACCAAATACTTTTTTACCGCCCTGTCTTCAACGTCTTCATTATATTTATCAAGCGACTCAAAACCCATTTGCGAATAAAAGTCCTCAGGCTTCATTTCTTCCGATGTTTTTACGTAATTAACCGTCACGGTAAACACTACCGCCTGACCTGCAAGTTCTTCCGACTGATAGCCCTCAGGAAACGTCAGGTTAAGGTCAACAGTATCGCCGATATTTACACCGATAAGTCCGCTTTCAAATCCGTCAATAAAGCTGTTTGAGCCTATTTCAAGGTCGTAACCGCTTGCGGTGCCGCCAGAAAACGCCACGCCGTCTTTCTTGCCGACATAGTCAATATTCACCGTGTCACCGTCGGCAACGGTTCCCGAAGTTTTCTGAACATAATAGCCGCCGTTTTCAACATCGGAAGAAATAATATCTTTTTTGTATCCGTCCATAGTATCAGAAGACATATCAACGGGTATTTTTTCGTATTCGCCGAGTTTTACGTATTTTGACAGATCCGTGTTATAAAGTACCCTGCCGCTTGCCGCCTTTTTGCCGCACCCCGACGCGCAAAGGCACAGCGCAATACAAAAAACAACTGCTAAAAATCTTTTCATTTTACTACCCTCTTTTAACTATTATTAAGCTCGCCCTTGGAATCGGCTTTTAAATATGCGTTTATATATCCGTCAAGGTCGCCGTCCATAACGGCGTTGATGTTGCCGTTTTCATATCCTGTGCGGTGATCCTTGACAAGCGTATACGGCATAAACACATAGGAGCGTATCTGTGACCCCCAAGCGATTTCCTTTTGAACGCCCTTAATATCCTCAATTTTTTCCAAATGCTCGCGTTCCTTGATTTCAAGGAGCTTTGATTTAAGCATTTTCATCGCCTGATCGCGGTTTTGGAACTGACTGCGCTCATTCTGACAGGCAACCACTATACCCGTCGGTATGTGGGTAAGGCGCACCGCAGACGAGGTTTTATTGATGTGCTGACCGCCCGCGCCTGACGAACGGAAAACGTCCATTTTAATATCTTCATCGCGAATTTCAACGTCATTGTCATCGCTTATCTCAGGCATAACCTCGATTGAAGCAAAGGAAGTGTGCCGTCTGCCAGAAGCGTCAAACGGAGATACGCGCACAAGGCGGTGTACGCCCGATTCGCTCTTTAAATAACCATAAGCGTTTTCGCCCTCTACAAGCAAAACAGCGCTTTTAAGTCCCGCCTCGTCGCCGTCAAGCGAATCAAGCATATTAACCTTAAAGCCGTGTCTTTCGCCCCAGCGAATATACATACGCACAAGCATTGAGACCCAATCCATAGCCTCGGTTCCGCCCGCGCCCGCGTGAAACGTCAGAATTGCGTTGTTTTTATCGTATTCACCCGTTAAAAGCGTTTGCAAACGCTGTGCGGCAAGCCGATTTTCAAGGTCGTCTATCGAATTTGATATCTCGTCAACAAGCGAAAGATCGCCTTCCTCATCACCCATTTCTATAAGCACTTCCAAATCGTCGTATGATTGCCTTATGCCGTCATACTCCTCAACGGTGTTTTTTAGTTTTCCCGTTTTCTGAACTATTTTCTGCGATTCTTCAAGATTGTCCCAAAATCCGTCAGAAGCCGCCTTTGCTTCAAGCTCCTCTATTTCGGATTTTAAATGATCGTAGCCGATAGCGTCCTTCAAATCGCTTATTTCATCTTTATTTGATTCAAGTCTTAACTTTAATTGCTCAAATTCAAGCATTATTTTCCTCCCATTAAAAGATACGCGCGCCAATTATCTCTTGTATGCGCTTCAACAACCTTAAAGCCTCGGTCTTGCGCAGCGTTTAACACATCTTGCTCACGCATATCTATTATGCCTGAAACGATAAACAAAGTATCATCGTTCATATATTCTTTTACGCCGTCCATAAGTCTGATTACGACATCAGCAACGATATTGGCGCAGATAACGTCGTATTTTCCGCTGACCTTATCCGCCAAATCTCCCACAAAGAACTCGGTTCGGTCGGTTATGCCGTTTATTTCAGCGTTTTCGCGGGCTGTTTTTACCGATTGAGCGTCAATATCCACACCTACCGCCTTTTCAGCCCCCAAAATAACCGAAGCCACCGCAAGTATGCCGCTGCCGCAGCCTATATCAAGAACCGTCATACCGTCCTTTATGTGACTGTCAAGCATTTCAAGGCACAGCGAGGTTGTTGCGTGCGTTCCCGTTCCGAAAGCGGCGCCTGGGTCTATGTGCAGAATTTTGCGGTTTTGTTTGTTTTCGTACTTTTCCCAACTCGGCACAATTGCGAGCCTATTCCCTATTTCGGTTGATTTAAAGTATTTCTTCCAATTTTCGTTCCATTCGGTATCGTTTACGCCAACGGTATCGCATTTGTATTCAATACCCGCCGCAGTAAGACGTTCTTTCAGAAACTCCAATGCCTCTGCCGCGTTATCGGTCTTAGAAATATAAATGTGAATAACCGCCTTGCTCCTGTCCTTTTCAAGCAATTCTTCATCAATAAGGTCGATATGCGCGATATTAACCGCTTGTTCTTCAAGGTCGGAATAATCCTCTATGTATATGCCGTAAGGAACGGTCATATTAGCAATTGCCGCCGCAGTATCGGAGTCCCCGCCCGACACGGTAACGTTAATTTCAGTCCAATCCATTTGAATCTCCGTTTCAACAGTAATATTATGATTATATCATATTTATTATCATTAGTCACTTATTTTTTAAAATAAGCAGACAGTTCATCGCCCGTTGCGATTACTGTGCCTTGCACCATACCGTTGCGGCCGCCGCCTTTTACTTCAAATTTATGTTTAAACTCGTCAAAGAACTTATCAAGCTCGTCGGGTTCGCCGCAAACGGCAAAATCATATTTATTATCGGCGCCCGAAAACACCGCTCTTATACCTCCGAGGCGCTTATAGAGCCTGTCCGCAGTTAGTTGAAGTTCTTTCATATTAAAGCCGTCTTCAAAAATTGCGGTTTCATAGGCGGACCCGTTAAAAGAATTTACCTTTAATTCTATAAGCCTTTTACGCATATCTGACAGTTCGCTTTTAAGCTCGGCTGTTTGTTCAAGAAGCTGTCTTACGCCGCGGACAGTTTCATCCTGTTTAAGCGACAGCATTTCAGCTGTTTCGGCGGTTGCGGAATATCTTTCGTTATAATCTTCAAGCGCATCGGTTCCGCATCTTATAAACATACGTATACCGCCGCGGAGTTTGTGAAAATCAAGTATTTTTATTATTCCTATTTCAGAAGCCGATTTTACGTGCGGCGCGCAACAGGCGCAAATATCGTAACCCTCAATTTTAACAAGACGGACATTGCCCTCAATGCCAGATTTACTGCGGTAATCGGTTTTGACAAGCTCATCGGCGGTAGGATAATACGCCGTAAATGCGGCATTTTCATAAACGGCTTCATTCGCCATACGCTCGACCTCGCAAAGCTGTGTACGGTCAAGCACGTCGCTTATATCCATTGTTACGTAATCCTCGCCGAGATGAAAACCGACATTATCATAACCGTACAGCTTGTGAATAATTCCCGACAGTATATGCTCTCCCGAATGGTTCTGCATATTGCGAAATCTGCGTTTCCAATCAATACGGCAGTTTACATCTATGCTTTCTTCAACCTTTTCATCGGTAAAATGAAGAATTTCGCCGTCAATTATCTGAACATCATAAACATTCACGTTGCCGATTTTTCCTTTATCGGACGCCTGTCCCCCGCCCTCGGGGAAAAAAGCCGTTTTATCAAGCACGGCGTAGAACTTGCCGCCGCGCTCACCGCTTTTTACAACGCTTGCTTCAAACGACTTTATATGCGAGTCTGTTTCGTACAGTTTTTCGGTCATTTACTGTCACCTAATCTGTTTGTAATTATATGCGCGACCTTATAAATATCGCCGCCGCCCATAGTGATGACCAAGTCGCCTTCGCCCGCAATTTCTATTACGCGGTCGGCAACCTTTTCAAAGCCGTCTATCACCTCGGCGTCTTTAAGACCTGCCGCTAAATCCTCGGAATAAATACCGTATTCGTTTATTTCCCGCGAACCCATTATAGGGGTTAAAATAACCTTATCTGCAACCGAAAGCGCTTTTATAAAATCGTCCTTTAAAAGCGCGGTTCTCGAAAAAGTGAACGGCTGGAACACCGCTATTACCCTTTTATAGTCAAGGTGCTTTGCGGCGGTAAGGGTGGCGTTTATTTCGGTGGGGTGATGCGCATAATCGTCCGCAAGCATAAAGCCGTTATACTTACCAATAAATTCAAAACGCCTGCCAGCACCCGTGAATTTTTCTATTGCTTCCTTTATGCCCTTAGCGTCAACGCCCAAATCGAAGCACACGGCAAATGCCGCAAGTCCGTTTAACACATTGTGATGACCTGGGATATGCATTTCTATATTTATTATTTTTTTATTATCTCTTATCACATCAAAAGAAAATCCGTATTTACCCTTTGTTATATTGTCGGCGTGATAATAATTGCCGTCGGACAGGCCGAACGTCTTTACCTCGGCTGAAATATTTTCCGCCGCCTTCAACGCAAGATTATCGTCGCCGTTTACGTAGCATTTTCCCGCCATTGACAGGAACTTATGGAACGAAAGGGTGAGATTTTCCATAGTTTTAAAATAATCAAGATGGTCGTTGTCGATATTGAGAAGAACGGCAATATCGGGCGACATCTGCAAAAAAGTATCAACAAATTCACAAGACTCGCAAACAAGCAGCTCCGACTTACCCGCCACACCGTTTGAATTAATAAGCGGAAGTCTGCCGCCTATTACGGCTGACGGATCCATCTTGTTTAAAAGCAAGATTTGTGTTATCATAGATGTAACGGTGGTTTTGCCGTGAGTACCGCATACGCCCACAACATTATCGTAATGTCTTGTAAGCGCGCCCAAAAGGTGCGAACGCTCCATAGTGGGTACGCCTGCTCTGCGGGCTTCGGCAAGTTCGGGATTATCCTTTGAAATAGCCGCGGAATAAACAATAAGCTCCGCCGCGTTTATATTCTCGGGACGGTGTCCCATATACACGGTAATTCCCATACTGCGTATACGCTTTAACGGGTCGCTTTCGTTATTGTCCGAACCTGTTAATATATATCCTTTGGAATGGAGTATTTCGGCAAGCGGACACATACCGCTTCCGCCTATTCCTATCATATGAATGTGTTTTACATTTTCAAGAATTTTATCTTCCGTGCGCAGCTGTTTCATAAAGCCACTCCTTTTATAAATTTCTACCCCTTTATTATATTGCTTTTGCGACGAAAAATAAACCTTTTTTTGACAACAGGTGAAAAATATGTTTGAAATACCGAAAAGTGTTAAAAATTTAATGAATGTCATACGGAAAAACGGTTATGAGGCATACATTGTCGGCGGGTGCGTCAGGGATATGCTTTTATGCCGTACCCCGTCGGATTTTGACGTTACCACGAGCGCCATGCCAAAGGAAATTCTCGGTATGTTTGAAAGAACGGTTTCGGTAGGTATCAAGCACGGTACTGTCGGGGTGATGACACAGGACGGCGTTGTTGAGGTTACAACATTCCGCTCGGACGGCGATTACAACGATTGCAGACGGCCCGAAAGCGTTAAATTTGTCCGTTCGTTAAAAGAAGACTTAGCGCGCCGCGATTTTACGGTTAACGCTATGGCATATTCAGACAGCACAGGACTTATAGACTGCTTCGGCGGCAGGGAGGACATTAAAAACCGTATACTGCGCACCGTGGACGACCCGAAAACACGTTTCAGCGAAGACGCGCTCAGGATACTAAGGCTGTTCAGATTTGCCTGCACGCTCGGCTTCACCCCCGAAGAAAGCACTTTAAAAGCCGCTGTCGAGGACGCGTATTTGCTTGAACACATAAGCCGTGAGCGCATATACGAGGAGCTTTCAAAAGCCTCGCTTAGTGAGTATGTCGGGGAATTAGAACCGCTTATAAAAAGCGGCGGCCTTAATTTTTTAGGCATTTGCGGCTGTGCGCCGCTTAACAAGATAGTAAAATTATCAAGCAACCGCTGTTTGCGGCTTTTTGCTCTTTTAAACCTGTGCGACTGTGAGGACATTGTAAACGTTTCCGTATCCTTAAAGGCGCCTAAAAAATTTTCGGATTATTGCGCAGTTCTTTTAAATCTTATCGCAAAGGATTTTCCGACCGACAAGACGGATATAAAGGAAATGCTTAATATTTCTTCGCCCGAAATGTTTGAAGATTATTTAGAATATGAAAGAATAATTCTTGAACGTAACACCGATTCGGTTGCCGAAATGAAGCGTGAAATTGAGCGAAACGGCGAGCCTTACCGCATATCCGACCTTGCTGTAAGCGGCAATGATGTAAAAAAATTAGGCTTCAAAGGAACAGAAATAGGAGCAGTACTTGAAAAAATACGAAAAACCGCGGTTATAGACCCAAAACTTAATCAAAATGAATATCTTCTGCAATTAGCAAAAGAGCTGACGGAATAATTGAAATTCCCGTCAGCTCTTTATTTTTATACTAAGTTTGTGTAACCCATAAGGTATTCGTCTACTTCTTTTGCGGCGGCTCGTCCCTCTGCTATCGCCCAAACGACAAGCGACTGTCCCCTATGCATATCGCCTGCGGTGAAAACACCGTCAACATCGGTTGCATATTTACCGTTTTCCGTGCTTAAATTACTGCGAGCGTCGGTTTTAACGCCGAATGTCTCGGCAATATACGGCATAGGTCCCAAAAATCCCGCCGCTATTAAAACCATATCGCAATCAACGGTTTTCTCGCTGTTCTGTACCTCCTGCATTACGGTTCTGCCTGTTTTTTTATCTTTTACAGGTTCCAGACGGACAGTAACAGCCGAGCAAAGGTTGCCATTATCGTCGCTTATCAGTTTTTTGAGTGTGGTCTGATAAACGCGCGTGTCTTTTCCAAACACCGCGGCGGCTTCCTCCTGACCGTAATCCGTCTTACACACCCGAGGGTACTGCGGCCAAGGATTTTCGGCAGTCCGCGCATCGGGCAGTTTCGGCATCATTTCAAGCTGCGTCACCGATTTACAGCCGTGGCGTATACAGGTGGCAACGCAATCGTTGCCCGTATCTCCGCCGCCGACTATTATCACATTTTTATCCTTTGCCGAAATATAATCGGAAGTAAGCCCGTTGTCAAGCAACGCTTTTGTGGTGGATTTAAGAAAATCAACAGCAAAATACACTCCGTTTGTATCTCTGCCCTCTATCTTCAAATCGCGCGGATTGCTCGCACCGCAGCAAAGCACTACCGCGTCATAATCGGAAAGTATTTTTTTCACCTCAACATCATAGCCAACGTCGGCATTCGTAACAAAGGTAACGCCCTCCTTACGCATAAGGTCGATACGTCTTTCCACTATGCTTTTATCGAGCTTCATATTGGGTATTCCGTACATTAACAGACCGCCTATTCTGTCTGCTTTTTCGTAAACCGTAACGGTGTGGCCGCGCCTGTTAAGCGTATCGGCGCACGCAAGTCCCGACGGTCCCGAACCTATTACGGCTACCCTTTTTTCGGTACGCACTTCGGGTACTCTCGGCGTAATATAACCCTTTTCAAAGCCGTTCTCGATAACGGCAAGCTCATTATCCTTTACGGTAACGGCAGTATCGTACAGCGCGCACGAACACGCCGCCTCGCACAAAGCAGGACACACCCTGCCCGTAAACTCAGGAAAATTGTTTGTTTTCATAAGTCTTGAAAGCGCGTGTTGCCAATTACCGTTGTAAATCTCGTCGTTCCATTCGGGTATAAGGTTATGAAGCGGGCAACCCGATACCATACCGCCGAGCTTCATAGCGGACTGGCAGAACGGCACTCCGCAATTCATACAGCGCGCTGCCTGTTCCCGCCTTTGAGTTTTGGACATCGGCGTATGGAACTCATTATAATTTTTAATTCTTTCCTTCGGTTCGGCAGAGGTGTTATTTTCTCTGCCGTATTCCAAAAATCCCGTAGCTTTTCCCATAACATCACCCTATTTCTGAACGGAATAAAATGCTTCCAATTCGGCTTCGCGTCTTGAAAGACCTTTTTCTTCAAATCTGCTTATTGCTTGAAGCATACGGCTGTAATCATTCGGCACAATCTTTTTAAACAACGGCAGATATTTTTCAAAACCGTCAAGAATTATTTTACCTTTCGGCGAATTTGTTTCCGCAACGTGCTTTTCTATCATCGTGCGCAATTCCTCAACATCGTGCTTTTCGCTTACCTCGGTCATAGTCACCATTTCCTTGTTAAGACGGAGATAGAAGTCGTGGTTTTCATCAAGCACATAAGCTATGCCGCCGCTCATTCCTGCGGCAAAATTCTTGCCTGTCGGTCCTAAAACGACCGCTCTGCCGCCTGTCATATATTCGCATCCATGGTCGCCTGTTCCCTCGCAAACGGCATAGGCGCCCGAATTGCGAACGCAGAAGCGTTCGCCTGCGAGTCCGTTTATATATGCTTCGCCAGAGGTAGCGCCGTACAGTGCGACGTTGCCTATTATAATGTTTTCCTCGGCTTTATAAGAGCGCTTTGCAGGCGGATATACTACCAGCTTACCGCCTGACAGACCCTTGCCGAAATAATCGTTGCTGTCGCCTTCAAGACGTATTGTAAGTCCCTTCGGTATGAATGCGCCGAACGACTGTCCGCCGCCCCCCTTACACTCAATGACGTATGTATCGTCATCTAACGTGTTTTTATATTTCCGCGTTATTTCAGAGCCGAATATTGTGCCGAGGGTGCGGTTCGTACTTGAAATATCAACAGATATTTTTTTATGGTGTTTAGTTCTAAGCGCAGATGAAAACTGATGCAAGAATACGCTTTCATCAACGGTTTTTTCAAGCCCGAAGTTATATACGTCCTGAGGTTCAAAATGGCGTTTTTCCTGAGGAACGTCGGCAACGCTGTAAAGTATCTGCGACATATCCGCCATACCTGCGCGCTTTGTAACCGTTTTATCACGCACTTTTAAGAGGTCGGTTCTGCCGACAAGCTCGTTTACGGTTTTAACGCCCAACGAAGCCATTATCTCACGCAATTCTGAGGCAATGTAGGTCATAAAATTGATGACATATTCAGGTCTGCCGCAAAAGCGCTTTCTAAGTTCGGGATTTTGCGTAGCAATACCGCAAGGACAGGTATCAAGATTGCAGACGCGCATCATAATACAACCCATTGTGATAAGCGGAGCCGTAGCAAATCCAAACTCCTCTGCACCGAGCAGAGCCGCTATTGCAACATCGCGGCCGCTCATTAATTTTCCGTCGGTCTCCAAAATAACACGGGTGCGCAGACCGTTTTGTATAAGCGTTTGGTGCGCCTCGGCAAGTCCAAGCTCCCACGGAAGTCCCGCATTGTGTATAGAGCTTTGCGGAGCGGCACCCGTACCGCCGTCATAACCCGATATAAGCACAACCTGCGCGCCTGCCTTGGCTACGCCCGCGGCGACAGTTCCGACGCCTGCTTCGGAAACCAATTTTACTGATATTCTGGCTTTCCTGTTGGCGTTTTTAAGGTCGAAAATCAGCTGTGCCAAATCCTCTATTGAATAAATGTCGTGGTGCGGCGGTGGCGATATAAGCGAAACACCCGGGGTTGAATAGCGCGTTTCGGCTATCCAAGGATATACCTTTTTACCAGGCAAATGTCCGCCCTCGCCGGGTTTTGCACCCTGAGCCATTTTAATTTGAATTTCCTTTGCGGAAACAAGATACTCACTTGTAACTCCGAATCTGCCCGACGCTACCTGTTTTATAGCGCTGTTGCGTTCGGTACCGAGCCTTTCAGGTCTTTCGCCGCCCTCGCCCGAATTTGATTTTCCGCCCAAGCGGTTCATAGCAATCGCCATACATTCGTGCGCTTCTTCGGAAATAGAGCCGTAGGACATAGCGCCCGTTTTAAAGCGTTTTACAATTTCACTGACAGGCTCAACCTCATCAAGCGGAACAGGCGTTACATTTTCATAATTGAAATCGAGCAGACCCCTTAAAGTATGCGGCTTGTTTTCATTGTCAACCATTGCCGTATATTCCTTAAAACGCTTATACGAGCCGAGTTGTGTTGCCTCGCGCAGAGCTATAACCGTTTCGGGATTATACATATGGTCTTCCTTATCGTCGCCGCTGCGCAGTTTATGCTCGCCCACGCTGTCAAGCGTTGTATCAACGCCGAGTCCCAGCGGGTCAAAAGCGTGGCTGTGTCGGTATTCAACGCCTTCGTTTATCTCTTCAAGTCCGATACCGCCTACACGGCTGACGGTGTTGGTAAAGTACTTGTCTATTACCTCCTGTTTTATACCTATCGCCTCAAATATCTGTGACGACTGATATGACTGTATCGTAGAAATACCCATCTTTGACGCAATTTTAACTATACCGTGCAGTATAGCAGAATTATAGTCCTTTACCGCGGTATGATAGTCCTTATCAAGCAGTTTTCTGTCTATAAGCTCGGTTATACACTCTTCGGCAAGATACGGGTTTACGGCACGCGCGCCGTATCCGAGCAGAGCCGCAAAATGATGAACGCTTCTCGGCTCGGCGCTTTCAAGTATAACCGAGACCGCCGTGCGTTTCTTTGTGCGTATCAAATACTGTTCAAGAGCCGACACCGCAAGCAAAGAAGGTATCGCAACGTGGTTTTCGTCTACCCCTCTGTCGGAAAGAATGATAATGTTAGTTCCGTTTTTATACGCACGGTCGCACTCAACAAACAAGCGGTCAAGTGCGCGGTCAAGCGGTGTGTTTTTATAATAAAGCAGTGAAATTGTTTCAACCTTAAAGCCCTCACGCTTGATTGCTCTTATCTTCATAAGCTCGGCGCACGAAATAATGGGGTTAGGAATTTCAAGAACACGGCAGTTGGCGGCGTTTTCATCAAGCAGGTTACCGTCCGAACCGACATAAACGCTTGTATCGGTAACTACTTCCTCGCGTATTGCGTCGATAGGTGGATTGGTGACCTGTGCGAAAAGCTGTTTGAAATAGTTGAACAGGGGCTGATGTTTTTCCGAAAGCATTGCAAGAGGTATATCCGTACCCATTGCAGAGGTGGGTTCGGCACCGTTCTTCGCCATAGGCATTATTGTATTTTTTATATCCTCATAAGTGTAGCCGAACGCTTTATAGAGCCTGTCGCGCATCTCCTGAGAATAATGATCCAACCTCTTATTCGGCATTTCAAGCTCGCCGAGCTTTACAAGATTTCGGTCAAGCCACTCGCCGTACGGCTTGCGCGAAGCGTAATATTTCTTACACTCGGCGTCGGATATTATGCGTTTCTTCACCGTATCCACCAAAAGCATTTTGCCCGGCTCCAAGCGGCTTTTCTTAACAATATGGGTTGAATCGACGTCAAGCACGCCGACCTCGGACGAGAGTATCAGCGTATTATCGTCGGTAATATAATATCTTGACGGTCTAAGCCCGTTACGGTCGAGAACCGCTCCGACGGTATCGCCGTCCGAGAAAAGTATTGCCGCGGGTCCGTCCCAAGGCTCCATCATTGTTGAATAATAGTGGTAAAAATCACGCTTTTCACGTGAAATTGTCTTGCTGTTACGCCAAGGCTCGGGAATGGTTATCATAACCGCGAGCGGCAGTTCAATTCCGTTCATAACAAGAAATTCAAGTGTATTGTCAAGCATAGCGGAATCGGAACCAGCCGTATTTACAACGGGCAGTACCTTGTTTATATTACTGCTCATAACCGAGCTTTCCATAGTTTCTTCACGCGCCAACATTCTGTCAACATTGCCGCGAATAGTGTTTATTTCACCGTTGTGAAGTATAAAGCGGTTCGGGTGAGCGCGCTCCCAGCTTGGATTGGTATTGGTTGAAAAGCGCGAATGAACAAGCGCTATTGCACTGTCGTATCTTTCGTCCATAAGGTCAAGATAAAATCTGCGGAGCTGACCGACAAGGAACATTCCTTTATAAACTATCGTGCGCGAAGAGAGGGACGCAACATAGGTATTATCGTTACTTTGTTCAAAGACACGTCTGATAATATACAGCTTACGGTCAAATTCAAGTCCCTTTGCAACATTTTCGGGGCGTGCCAAAAAGCATTGCATTATATACGGCATACAGTCGCGCGCCTTTTGACCGAGTATATCACAGTTGATTGGAACATCACGCCAGCCGAGAAATTCCACGCCCTCTTTTTTGGCAATTATTTCAAGCATTTTCTTAGCCTGATTGCGTTTTAAGGTATCCTGCGGGAAAAAGAACATTCCAACGCCGTAATCCCGTTCACCGCCTATTGAAATACCGACTTCTTCTGCCGCGGCGGTGAAAAAATTATGAGAAATCTGCAACAAAATTCCGACGCCGTCGCCCGTTTCGCCCGACGCGTCCTTACCTGCGCGGTGTTCCAGCTTTTCAACTATGGAAAGTGCATCGTTTACAACACCGTGGCTTTTTTTGCCGTCAACCCTTACTACGGCTCCGATACCGCAGGCATCGTGTTCAAACTGCTGTCGGTAAAGTCCGTTTTCGGTCATTATAATTCCCCCGTAACACAAAAAATTAAAAAGCGCCCACAAAGAGAATTATATCCCTTTATGAGCGCCTTTGCTCTATCAATTTAGTACAGTATAGCACATACCGTGTCGTTTGTCAAATTATTTTTAATCGTCGCAGCATTCGTCCTTTTTCGGGGGCTTTACAGGCTTTGCGGCTTCCTTAGTTGCATCGCCGAGTCCCGTTGTTTCGGTAAATACGGCGTTTTTGGTAACCATATTGACTGCGTCGGTCGGGATAATGAGTTTTGCCGCTGTGCCGTTTGAAATTTCAGCAAGTGTTTCAAGCCGTTTTATTTCAAGCACAGCCGCGTCCGCGGCGGCTTCCTTTATTGCACGGATACCGTCCGCCTCAGACTTTTTATTGAGGTAAATGGCTTTGGCTTCACCCTCTGCCCTTGCAATACGCGCGTCACGCTCGCCCTCTGCCGCCAAAATCATCGCCTGCTTATCACCCTCGGCACGGGTGATAGCCGCCGCCTTGTGACCCTCAGCCTGCAAGAGCGTTTCGCGGCGTTCGCGTTCCGCCTTCATCTGCTTTTCCATTGCGTTTTGAATTTCGGCAGGAGGAATGATGTTTTTAAGCTCGACACGGTTGACCTTCATACCCCACTTATCGGTCGCCTCGTCAAGAATGGCTGTCATTTTTGCGTTAATAGTATCCCTCGAAGTAAGGGTGCCGTCAAGCTCCAATTCGCCGACAAGGTTACGCAGAGTGGTGGCGGTGAGGTTCTGCAAAGCGTTTAGAGGACTTACAACGCCGTAGGTATATAGCTTTGCGTCATAAATTCTGAAATAAACGACCGTATCTATCTGCATAGTGACGTTATCTTTGGTAATAACGGGTTGAGGAGGTGAATCAAGCACCTGTTCTTTAAGGGTTATCTTTTTTGCGATAGTCTCAATAACAGGCACCTTGACGTGCAGACCTGCGCCCCAAGTTGTTTTGTATTTGCCTAAAAATTCGATAACATACTCTGTTGCCTGCGGAACCACCCTTACATTAGCAAACAAAAGTATGACCACAAGCGCGATAATTCCTATAATTACATATTCCATAAAAGAGCCTCCCCTGACAGAATCAATTATTTTATAAGAGTTGCAATCAGCTTCTTATTCTTTGAAAATTCCTGTGAAAGGGCTGTGAACGCCTGCAAGAAGTGTTTATCTTCGGCAAGCATTTCGGTCACCGCCGAATAGACCGCCTGATCTTTATAAGCGGCGGCGCACAGCACAGCCAAAGCGGCATTTACAGAATCCTTATCGCCGTGAACATAAACGTCTTCAAAAAGGTCGTAAACCTTTTTTATCTGTTTTTTATTTCCGCCTGTAAGCGACGCCTTTATCTGCGGCACGAGATTTTCACCGAAAAACGAGAGATAAAGGAAATTACCGTAAGCGGCAACGTGCGCCTTATATTCGTCTTTTAAAGACGGAAAAACGTCCAACACCTTTTTCGTAAATCCCGTAACGGTCATATTGCCGCTCTTAGTAGCAGACGGCAAAGCGATTGTATCCTCTGCTGAAACATTCCTTTTGAGCTTTATACCCATATTTTTACGCAGAGAAACGGTAAAATCAACACCTACCGCCTCGGCGTCCTTGGCGTTCTGGCTGTCATCAAACAGCCACGAATTTATTACGCTGTATTCGCCGACATTGCCGTCTTCAACCTCTGCCGCAAAAAGCTCGTACATCTGCTTTTCTTCGTTATATTCAACCTTTATTTTTCTCGTGTCGCACTGAAAACTTCCGTCCTCACACTCGGTAAATTTGCAACTATCCAAAAACGGTTTCATTTCACCTATAACACGGTCATAAAATCTGTTATCCAACTTAAATCCACTTCCAAAATAATATTTTACTCATTTTAACATATATTTTTCATTTTGTCACCTAAAATTTTCTTGCAACAGCGGTTATATTAAAGTATAATCACATAGTACAGGAGTGATCGTATGAATCTTGCCGATATAAATACAATTGAACGGCTGCTTAACAAAGCGGGATTTTCCTTTAAAAAATCTCTCGGGCAGAATTTTTTGATAGACGAAACCGTTTGTCCCGCAATGGCAAACGCCGCGTGCGACGGCGATACGGGCGTGCTTGAAATAGGTCCTGGAATCGGAGTTCTGACAAAGGAGCTGTCAAAAGCCGCAAAGAAGGTCACGGCGATTGAGCTTGACGAAAGATTGCGCCCTATACTTGCCGAAACACTTAAAGACTGTGAAAATACCGACGTTATTTTCGGCGACGCTATGAAGCTGGATCTAAACGCCGTTATAAAGGAAAAATTTTTCGATTGCGGCAAGGTGGCGGTCTGTGCAAATCTGCCTTATTACATAACGTCACCCGTAATTATGATGTTGCTTGAAAGCAAGCTGCCGATAGAAAGCATTACCG
>CAKSQT010000014.1 GCA_934486755.1 uncultured Eubacteriales bacterium
CTGCTGACCCTGCTCGCTGAGTATGAATTTTATGAAGTCGCTGGCAACTCCGCTTACATCACCCTTTGTGGCGATGTTGAAGGGACGTGCAACCTTATAAGTTCCGTTTTTAACATTTTCGGCTGTTGCCTCAACGCCGTCAACCTTTAAGTCTTTTACCTTGCTCTTGTCAAGAGAACCGAGCGAGATGTAGCCGATAGCGGATTTGTTACCCTCAACCGTTGTGATCATAACCGAAGTTGAGTTGGTCGTTTCTGCCGTGGCAATCGTTTTATCGGTTTTGTTGCCGTCTGCGTCCTTCTGTTCAATTCCGAGAAGCTCGATAAATGCGCCTCTGGTTCCCGAGCCTTCTTCTCTTGTAAGAACAGAAATTGTGTCATTGCCTGCTGCTTTTTGCGCTGAACCGCAGCCAGCGAGGGCGCCCAAAAGCAAAATTGATGCCAAACCAATGCTTAATAACTTTTTCATTTTCATTTCTCCCTAATTGTGTTTAACTTTTTTCAGGCTTTTATATGTTTTTCTCCTCAGCCTGCAATTGCATTATAAAATCGCTGTGTTAATTCTGTAATCATAGTAATGTTAAATCTGTGTTAAATATATTTTTCGGCTGTCGGCACCGCTTTATTCCTGAAATTTACGTATTAAAACTGTTGCGATAAAACAAATATTGTGATAATATATAATGTAATATTATTTTGAGGAGTGTAAGCATTGTCCGATAAACGTGCTATCGGCGTTTTTGACTCGGGTCTCGGCGGATTGACCGTGGTAAGGGAATTAGTCAAAAAAATGCCGAATGAGGATATAATTTATTTTGGGGACACGGGACGTGTTCCTTACGGTTCTCGCAGTTTTAACATAATTAAACGATATGCCAGAGAGGACGAGAGCTTTTTACTTAAACACGACGTTAAACTGATAGTTGCCGCCTGCGGTACGGTTTCTTCTGTCGCCGCTGACGTTTCCAAAAGTCTTCCTGTGCCGTTTTTTGAAGTGGTATCGCACGCGGCATCGGCGGCGGTCAAGGCAACCTCCAATAATAAAATAGGTGTTATCGGCACGGCTGTCACCATTAAAAGCCAGAAGCATAAGGAATATATTTTAAAGATGGATCCTACCGCAGAGATATATTCTTGCAGTTGCCCTATGTTTGTGCCGCTTGTTGAGGAAGGCTGGTATTCGGCGGACGACAGCGTGGTAATCGGAACTGTGGAACGATATTTAAGCCCGATTAAAAACGCTGGTGTGGATACGTTGATTTTGGGCTGTACCCACTATCCTGTGTTAGGCGGAGCCATAAAAAAGGTAATGGGCGATAATGTCAAGCTGATAAATGCGGGGACAGCTACCGCAGATGCGGTTTATAATTTCTTAAATGACAATTCCTTGCTTAATGACGGGCAAAGCGAAGCACGGCATAAGTTCTATGTAAGCGACAAAGCCGATTCATTCAGAAAGATTGCGTCCTCTCTTTTGGGTGAAGAAATTGATGAAAGCAAAGTCGAACAGGTGGATATAGGAACTGTATGATGAAAGATGTTTTGATAAAGATTAAAGGAATTCAAGGTCTGGACGGCGAAAAAGAGACTGTTGAGCTTACAACAACAGGACGTTACGGTATGCGTAACGGAGAATATCTTGTTGCTTACGCGGAAGACGGTGTAGCGGGCAGCGGACGCATTAAAACTTCGTTGCGCATAAAAAAAGACGGCTCCGTTAATCTAAGCAGAACAGGGGGCATTAACAGCCGTTTGACGGTACAGAAAGGCGTGCGCAACGTATGCCTTTACGGAACTCCGTACGGCGATATGCAAATCGGAATATACGGCGAGACGTTTGACAATAATCTGTCATCGAACGGCGGCAGTTTTGCTATGAGCTACACGATTGACTCAAACTTGCAGCTCGTAAGCCGAAATATAGTTGAAATACTGATTAAAGAGGTAAATGATAATGTCGATAATTGTATCGGAAGCTAAGGAACAAATAAAAAACTGTATAATTGACGCCGCAAAAGCGGCTATGACTTCGGGCGAACTTAATTCCGCCGAGCTTACTGATTTTTCGGTCGAAGTACCTGCCAATCGCGAACACGGAGATTATGCCGTAAACGCCGCAATGGTATGGTCAAAGATTTTCAGAACCGCTCCGAGAAATATAGCCGAGACTGTTCTTAAAAATGCAAATTTTGCTGGCACATATATAGACCGTTACGAAATAGCGGGACCTGGATTTATAAATTTCTTTTTGTCTGATGCTTATTATGCAGATATACTCGCCGATGTCTGCGAAAAAGGCGAGGATTACGGAAAGAGCAACTACGGAAACGGGAAAAGGGTTCTTGTTGAATTCGTATCCGCAAATCCTACGGGTCCTATGCATATAGGCAACGCCCGCGGAGGCGCATTGGGCGACTGTTTGGCTTCGGTGCTTGAAGCGTCGGGATATTATACCGAGAGAGAATTTTATATAAACGATGCGGGAAATCAAATAAATAAATTCGGGCTTTCGCTTGATCTGCGTTATTTACAGCTTTACAAAGACGGTATTGAGATGCCCGAGGACTCATATCACGGCGATGATATTATTGCTCATGCTAAGGCTTTTTCGGAAATATACGGCGATAGTTATGTTGAAAAATCGGAAGCGGAAAGGCGCAAGGCTCTTGTGGATTTTGCTCTGCCCAAAAACATTCAGGGTCTTCACGACGATCTGTTAAAATACCGTATAGAATATAATACGTGGTTTAAAGAAAGCTCGCTTCACAAAAGCGGCGAAACCGCTAAAATTATCGAGCTTTTGAAAAAAAGCGGATACACGTACGAAACAGAAGGCGCGTTATGGTTTAAGGCAACCGAATTTGGCTGTGATAAGGATTTTGTGCTTGTGCGCGCAAACGGTGTTCCGACCTATGTTGTTCCTGACATAGCGTACCATTACAATAAGTTGGTCACAAGAAATTTTGATAAAGCAATAGATGTCCTTGGCGCCGACCACCACGGATATGTTCCGAGATTGAAAGCGGCGCTCACCGCTCTCGGTGTTGACGCGTCGAAACTTGACGTTGTTTTAATGCAAATGGTGCGGCTTGTGCGCGACGGAGAAGTGATAAAGGCTTCAAAGCGTTCGGGAAAGGCAATAACTCTTGTAACTTTACTTGACGAAGTGCCGATAGACGCGGCGAGATTTTTCTTTAATCTGCGTGAACCTAACAGTCATTTTGATTTTGACCTTGACCTTGCAGTGAACGAGTCAAACAGCAATCCCGTATACTACGTACAATATGCTTACGCGCGTATTTGCAGTATTATAAGAAACCTTGAATCCGAAGGTATAAAGCAGAGAAAATGCAGCCGTGAGGAATTGTCTTTGCTCAAAACTCCCGAGGAAAGAGCGCTAACGGTGCATATTGCTTCTCTTACCGATGAAATAATTCTTTCGGCAAAAACATACGATCCCGCCAGAATTACTCATTACGTTGCGGAATTGGCTACAAAGTTTCACAAGTTCTATTCCGCGTGCAGGGTCAAGGTTGACGACGAAGTTTTAATGCAGGCGCGCCTTACGCTCTGCAAGGATACGGCTACCGTCATCAAAAACGTATTAACTATGCTGAAAATTTCAGCTCCTGAAAAAATGTAAACGGGGTGCATTATGGAAAAGACAAAACGCAACTTAACAATGCTTATGGATCTGTACGAGCTTACAATGGCTAACGGTATATTCACAAGCGACCTGCGGGACACGGTGACATATTTCGATATGTTCTTCCGCAAAGTCCCTGATGACGGCGGCTATGCCATAATGGCTGGTCTTCAACAGTTGATTGAATATATGAACGATCTTAAATTCAATGAGGACGATATTGAGTATTTAAGGGGTCTTAACCTGTTTTCAGAAGAATTTATAGAATATTTGAAAACTTTTAAATTCAGTTGTGACGTGTGGGCGGTGCCCGAGGGTACGGTTATTTTCCCGCATGAACCGATTGTTACTGTAAAGGGTCCCGCTATGCAGGCCTTGATGCTTGAAACAATGGTTTTGCTTACGATAAATCATCAATCGCTTATCGCGACGAAGTCAAACCGCATTGTGCGCGCAGCACAGGGCAGACCTGTTATGGAGTTCGGCGCCCGCCGCGCCCACGGATATGACGCGGCTTATTACGGCGCGCGCGCCGCTGTTATAGGCGGCTGTGCAGGAACCTCATGCTTGATGACGGCTAAGGATTTCAATGTTGCCGCGTCAGGCACTATGGCGCACAGCTGGGTTCAGATGTTTAATGATGAATATACAGCATTTAAAGTATACGCCGAAAAATATCCTGACAGTTGTTTGCTCCTTGTGGACACATATAACGTTATTAAATCAGGTATTCCGAATGCTATTAAAGTGTTTGACGACGTCTTGAAGCCTCTCGGCAAACGCCCGCTTGGAATACGTATTGACAGCGGCGATATAACTTATATAACCAAGCGTGCACGAAAAATACTTGATGACGCGGGTTACCCTGATTGCAAGATATGTATTTCAAATTCTCTGGACGAATATTTGATTAGGGATATGATATTCCAAGGGGCTAAGGTTGACAGCTACGGCGTCGGCGAAAGACTTATCACGGCTTCAAGCGAGGCGGTGTTCGGCGGTGTATACAAGCTGTCAGCTGTTGAGTCAAACGGCGAAATAATACCTAAGATCAAAATAAGTGAAAACGCCGCAAAAATAACCTTGCCTGGCGTGAAAATTCCGTGGCGTCTTTATGACCGTGATACAGGTAAGGCTATTGCAGACGTTATAACCCTTAATAATGAAATTATTGACGACAGCGAGCCTTATGAAATATTCCACCCAGAGCATACGTGGAAACGCAAGGTCGTTACTAACTTTGTTGCAAAGAAGCTGCAAACACGCATATTTGACCACGGGAAACAGGTATACAGCAGCGCTTCGGTCAAGGAAATTTCAAAATACCGTGCCGAGCAGGTGGAGTCACTTTGGGACGAGGTCAAGCGTTTTGAAAATCCGCATACTTACTATGTTGATCTTTCAGAAGACCTGTGGACTTTAAGACACGATTTGCTGAATAGGCTTTCGTGATACGGCTCATTAAAAAAGAACGGAGATTGCAATGAAACGAATTGTTAGTTTATTTATATGCTTTGCCGTAATTATGGGTTTTGCAGGCTGCGGCAGGGCAAACACCTCTTCCGATACAAACGGAGTAGATGTTGAATACTATGCTAAATTAGGTAAAATGCCAGAGAGCGAATATGCCCTCTCAGACGATTGCGAAAAGGTTAAATCGGAGCTGACTGCAAAATCGGAAGAAGACGAATCCTTTATTTGCAGTATTGACGAGGGAGAACAGTCGGTACTTATAAGTACGGGAACGTTCTATTATTATTATGATAAAAGCAAAGCGAATAACGGGATTTCGTGTATTGTCGCTCTTGACACCGCTTACGGATTTGAAAACGGAACGGTCAGTCTGGAAATAAAAGAAGCGCTCTCTGAATTTACGCCTGAGGAATCCGAAAATACCGATAATTTATTCTTTATGTATGATATGGATAACGGTTCTCAGTTAAAATATCAATTCGGAAAAAATACAGTAATTTTTGTTTTTCAGGATAACGCTTTATGCGCTACCGTTTTGTACGATTCTGAAAATTGGAATTTATAATTTAGGTGAGTTTTAATGTCAATAGATACCGTAAATAAAATTGCAACTATGCCGCTGCTTGCCCTGCGTGGTTTGGTTATGTTTCCGCATATGGTGCTTACTTTTGATGTGGGCAGAAAAAAATCAGCGGAAGCATTGAACGCCGCAATGGCAAGCGATAGGACTATATTCCTCGTCACACAAAAGGATATTTCGGTTGACGAGCCTACAAAAAATGATTTATATGAAATAGGCTGTGTTGCAAAGATCAGACAGGTGTTTAAAATATCCGATAACGTCGTTAAGGTACTTGTTGAAGGTCTTTACCGCGCAAAACTTGTGTCGTGCTTTAATTTGGACGAGCATATTGTTTGCAGCGTTACGGAGTGTGAAATCGCAGGGAGCGGAAGCCGCGAAATTTATAAAGAAGCTCTTGTAAGAAAAATAAGGTCGCAACTGCAAAAATATGCGGAGGTAGCTCCGAATATTGCGCCCGATGTTATGATGACAGTTGCTAACAACAGCGACATAGGCTTTTTGTCAGATTTCATTGCTTTTAACGTTCCTGCACCGTTCGATGATAAACAGTATATTCTTGAACAGCTTTCACCCGTAAAACGCGCAAAGGTTTTGCTTGAAATGCTCGATAAGGAACGCAAGATAACAGAGATTGATAATAAAATAAGCGAAAACACAAAGGTTGCGATTGACGACAATCAGCGTGAGTATTATTTGCGCGAACAGCTTCGCGTTATTAGCAACGAGCTGTACGGAGATGAAACCTTTGACGAGGTTGAACAGTACCGTGATAAGATAGTCAAATTGAATGCCGATGATAATGTTAAATCTGAACTGATGATTGAGGTAAATAAACTTGCCAAAATGCCTCAGGGCTCGCACGAGGCAACCGTTGTGCGCGATTATCTTGATGAATGTTTAAGTCTGCCTTGGAATAAAAAGACAAAGACAATAACTGATGTTCACCGTGCCGAGAGAATTTTAAACAGGGATTTTTACGGTATGAAAAAGGTCAAAGAACGCATTTTGGAAATGCTTTCGGTTTATGCCGTGTCGCCTGATATTAAGGGTCAGATAATATGTCTTGTCGGACCTCCCGGCGTTGGAAAAACCTCTATCTGCAAAACCGTTGCCGAGTGTATGGGCAGAAAATTTGTAAGGGTTTCCTTAGGCGGAATACACGACGAAGCCGAAATCAGAGGTCACAGAAGAACTTATATCGGGTCTATGCCTGGAAAAATCATAAAAGCCGTAAAGCAGGCGGGCAGTTCTAATCCTTTAATTCTGCTCGATGAAATTGATAAGCTTGGTAACGATTATAAGGGCGATCCTTCTTCGGCTCTGCTTGAAGTGCTTGACCCCGAGCAAAACAACACATTTACCGATCATTTTATTGAAATTCCTTACGATTTGAGCAGTGCCGTGTTTATCACTACCGCCAACTATGCGGAGAATATACCCGCTCCGCTTTATGACCGTATGGAAATAATTGAATTGCCGAGTTATACGCGGGAAGAAAAGTTCAATATTACAAAAAAGCATCTGCTTGGCAAGGAATTGAAACGTCACGGATTAACGCAGAAAAATTGCAGAATTTGCGATTCTGCGCTTTATGAAATTATTGATTCGTATACGCGTGAGGCTGGCGTCCGTAATCTTGAACGCAATATAGCGTCGCTGTGCCGCAAGGCGGCAAAGAGAATTGCCGAAAAAACAGACACGCGTGTTGTAATTAAGGGAAGCGATATTGAAAAGTTTTTGGGTGCAAAGAAATTTAAGCCTGAGCGTATTCTCGAAAAAGACGAAGTTGGCATTATAAACGGACTTGCGTGGACGGCGGTCGGCGGTGAGATTATGCAGCTTGAAGTTGCCGTAATGGACGGCACAGGCAAGGTTGAACTCACAGGCTCGCTCGGAGATGTTATGAAGGAGTCGGCTCACGCGGCAATCAGTTACGTGCGCGCCAATGCTAAGCGTTACGGTATTGACGGGGATTTTTATAAAACCAAGGATATACATATCCACGCAACTGAGGCGGCTGTTCCTAAGGACGGACCATCTGCTGGTGTTACCATAACCACGGGTATCGTGTCGGCTTTGACAGGCGCACCCGTAAAGCGCGAGGTCGCAATGACAGGGGAGATAACTATACTTGGCAGGGTGTTACCGATAGGCGGCCTGCGTGAAAAAGCGATGGCAGCTTACCGCGGAGGCGTAAAAAAGATATTTATTCCGAAAGACAATATATCCGACATTGAAGAAATCGACGATATAGTTAAGGAAAATATTTTGTTTGTTCCTGTTTCGCACGTTGATGAAATTATAAAGGAAGCTATTGTGCTTCCGCAGACCGAACGTATTGTTAAAACGGTGGGCGGTCAAACCAGAACCGCTGTGTATGACGCACATCATTGCTGAAAGGTTATTATATGAATTACAATAATGTGAGTTTTGAAAAAGCATACGGAACCTTTGAACAGTTGGAGCCGTCAAGTCTGCCCGAAATATGCTTTTCAGGCAGGTCGAATGTCGGAAAATCTTCGTTGATAAATAAAGTTGTAGGCAGGAAATCGCTTGCCCGCGTCAGCACAAAACCCGGAAAAACGGTTACCATTAATTTTTACAGGCTCGACAATGTTCATTTGGCAGATCTGCCTGGTTACGGCTACGCTAAGGTTCCTTTCAGTGAAAAAACACGCTGGTCGGAACTTATGGAGGGATTTTTTAATTCAGGACGCAATATAAAAATGGTCTTCCAGTTGATAGATATGCGCCATCCTGCAACCGAATTTGATATTTCTATGCTCGATTTTTTAAAGCAAACGGGAACGCCGTATTCCGTGGTTCTTACAAAATGTGATAAATTGAATAAAACAGAGTATTTAAAGCGCATTGAAGCGATAAACGATGAACTCGGTCATTATGCAGACGGAGTTGACATAATACCTTTTTCGTCGCTGAAATCTATCGGCGTTGAGGAAATAAGGAATATCATAGAAAAGTTTGCCTGTAAAGAAAATTACTTGACAGACCTGTGATTATGTGCTATACTACGTCTGTAAAGTAATGTCCTTTACAGCGAGGTGCTTTATGGGTAAGGATTTGTATGTTTGTTCGTTGCTTGATGTTTACGGTTGTTTTTTAGGCGATAAACAGCGCCGTTTAACGGAGTATTACTATAATGACGACCTCTCGCTTGCTGAAATAGCGGAAAACGAGGAAATGACCCGTCAAGGTGTCCGCGATGCAATAACGCGCGCTGTAAAACAGCTTAACGAGCTTGAAGAAAAGTGCAATTATTGCAGTAAGTTCTACCGTTTAAAGCAACTTTCGCAGGCTGCGAGAAACGGCGTTTTGAGCGACTATTCAGAAATGCTTGATATTATAGATAACATTTAGGAGATGTGAGTATGGCGTTTGACAATTTATCCGATAAACTTTCAGGCGTTTTCAAGCGCCTTCGCTCAAAGGGCAAACTCTCCGAAAGCGATGTTAAGGAGGCTATGCGCGAGGTTCGCTTAGCACTTCTTGAAGCTGACGTAAACTATAAGGTCGCTAAGGATTTTACAAACAGCGTTGCTGAAAAATGCATAGGTGCAAATGTTATGGAAAGCCTTACCGCACCTCAAATGGTAGTTAAAATAGTCAAGGAAGAATTAACCGAACTTATGGGAAGCGAGCAGGCTCGCTTGAAAACTTCCTCAAAAATTCCTACCGTGATTATGATGTGCGGTTTGCAGGGCTCGGGTAAAACTACCCATTCTGCAAAACTTGCCAAATACTTAAAGGCTCAGGGACACAGACCTTTGCTTGTCGCTTGTGATATTTACCGTCCCGCCGCTATCGAACAACTGAAAGTAGTCGGCAAGGCAGTTGATTGTCCCGTTTTTGAAATGGGGACAGAAAAGCCTGAGATAATCGCTAAAAAAGCTGTTGCTCACGCGCGTGATTACGGGTATGATTTCGTCATTCTTGATACCGCAGGCCGTCTTCACATTGACGTCGATCTGATGGAAGAATTGAAGCGCATAACACAGACAGTCGAAGTCAACGATGTTTTGCTTGTTATTGACTCTATGGTGGGTCAGGACGCCGTTAATATTGCAAAAGCGTTTAATGAACAGCTTGAAATCGACGGTATAATTCTCACCAAGCTTGACGGTGATACAAGAGGCGGTGCCGCGCTGTCCGCAAGGGCGGTTACGGGCAAACCTATAATGTTTGTCGGCGTGGGCGAAAAGCTCGACGAACTTGATGAATTTCACCCTGACCGAATGGCTTCGCGTATACTCGGTATGGGCGATGTACTTTCGCTTATAGAACGTGTTGAAAACGAGCTTGACGAGAAAAAGGCAGAGGAAACCGCAAAACGTTTGCAACAGAATAAATTTGATATGAACGATCTGCTTGAACAGTTTCAGCAGATAAAGAAAATGGGTTCTCTCAAAAGCGTTCTGTCGATGATTCCTGGTATGTCAAAGCAGCTTCGCGATGTTGATATTGACGACAGGCAAATGCTTCGAGTAGAGGCTATTATCAAGTCGATGACCGCAAAAGAACGTTCTAAACCCGATATAATAGGCGGTTCAAGAAAACGCAGGATTGCCGCAGGTTCAGGCACAAAGGTTGAAGATGTAAACAAACTTTTGCGACAATACGAGCAAATGAAAAAGATGTTCAAACAGATGACGGCAAAGGGCGGCAAACGCCGTCTTATGAGAGGAATGCCGCCAGGTGGTTTTGGTTTTTAAGAGTTTATATTCTTTTAAAAATATATATTTCTTTATGGAGGTGTTTGTATAATGGCAGTTAAAATCAGACTTCGCCGTTTAGGCGCAAAAAAAGCTCCTTTTTACCGTGTAGTTGTTGCTGATTCAAGATTCCCGCGTGACGGACGTTTTATCGAGGAAATCGGATATTATGATCCCACAAAGAATCCCGCAGTAGTTAATATTGACGGCGAGAAGGCTAAGAAGTGGATAGCAAACGGTGCCCAGCCTACCGATACCGTTAAGGCTCTGCTTAAAAAGAATGATGTTCTCTAATTTTCAGTAATATGGTATGGTGATTTTATGAAAGAACTTTTGATCTCTATTGCATCAGGTCTTGTTGAAGACCCCGATGCGGTAACAGTTACTGTTGATGAGCCTGACGATGAAAACGTTGTCGTTTATCATCTTCACGTGGCAGAGAACGATATGGGACGCGTTATTGGTAAACAGGGTAGAATAGCTAAGGCTATCCGTACCGTTATGCGTGCCGTTGCCAACCGTGCTAATGAGAAAATTGCGGTTGAAATTGATTAGTCTGTTAATTTAATGGGACTGTATTTTGACCGGACATTTTTGTCCGGTCTCATTTTTACGGAGGAAGTATGAAGAAGAAATATCTTGAAGCGGGGAAAATCGTCGGCACTCACGGAATTGGCGGTATGGTGCGAATACAGCCTTGGTCGGATTCAAGCAGTTTTTTAAGCGGTTTTTCGGTTTTTTACCTTGATGAACAGGGAAATGCCACTTTAAAAATTGAAAGCGTTCGACCGCACGGAAATGTGGCAATAGCGAAAATCAATGGTTATGACAGCATTGAAAAGGCCGAGTCGCTGCGCAACAAGATTATATATATAGATAGGGAAGACTGTACCTTGTCTGACGGCAGATACTTTATAAGCGATTTGCTTGATTGCAATGTGTATGATTCTGAAAGTAAACGGTTTCTCGGAACAATAACCGATGTTTCTCAAACGGGGGCTAACGATGTATGGCATATTACAAATAATGGAAGAGAGTATTTAATACCTGTTATTGATGATGTGCTTGACAGCGTTGATATTGATTTGGGAGTTGTTTATATAACGCCGTTAAGGGGAATTTTTGACGATGAGAATTGATATTATGACCCTTTTCCCCGAAATGTGCGAAAGCGTTTTGAACGAGAGCATAATCGGTCGTGCAAGGCGTGCGGGCAAGGTTGAGATCGTATGCACAAACATACGTGATTTTGCAGGAAATAAACATAATAAGGTTGACGATATGCCATACGGCGGCGGTATGGGTATGATTATGGCGGCTTCGCCGATATACGACTGTTATAAGAGCCTGTATAAGCCTAACGAGCCTAAGCCGCATTTGGTATATCTGTCTCCCAAAGGCAAAACATTTGACCAGAGAACCGCTGAACGTTATGCGAGCCTTGACAGGCTTGTATTACTGTGCGGTCACTACGAAGGTGTTGACGAACGGGTTATAGAAGAAATTGTTGATGAAGAAATATCAATAGGCGACTTTGTACTTACAGGCGGCGAGCTTCCTGCGCTTACGGTGGCAGACGCGGTATGCCGTATGTTGCCCGGGGTTCTTTCTGACGATATATGCTTTGAGGAGGAAAGCCATTTTTCAGGTCTGCTTGAATATCCTCAATACACAAGACCCTCGGTATGGCACGAAAGAACGGTTCCCGAAGTGCTTTTGTCGGGCGATCACGAAAAAGTCAGAATTTGGCGGCGCTTAAAGTCGATTGAAATAACAAAATTTCGCAGACCGGATTTGTATGAAAGAGTCGAATTAACAGACGAAGATAAAAAACTTTTCAAAAAAATTGGTGAGGGAAAACTCAAATTTTAATCGCTAAATACGTCGTTTTACACAAATACAAAAACGCTTTTCCTATGAATGTTGGATAATTATTAGAACTTATTCACAAATAATTGACGATTTCATTAAATGTGGTATAATAGTATCATCGATATGAAAGAGATGAAACTTTAAGGAGATATTACTATGTGTGTTAAAGATGTGGTTATTCAGAATCAAGTTGGTTTGCATGCCCGTCCCGCTACTTTCTTTATTCAAAAAGCTAATGAATACAAATCTTCAATTTGGGTTGAAAAGGACGAACGCAAAGTAAACGCTAAAAGTCTTTTGGGCGTTCTTTCGCTCGGTATAGTCGGCGGAGCAACCATAAAAATTATTGTTGACGGTTCCGATGAAAAGGAAGCGCTTGACGGTCTTGTAGAATTAGTTGAATCCGGTTTTTCAGATTAATGCACATTTAATTTTGCCGGTATACATTTTTTGTGTGCCGGCTGTAATTTTTTTATTGACAAATCAGATTTTGCTGGTATAATTAAATAGTTGACTTTTGTTATATTACCGGGTGTGGCGCAGTTTTGGTAGCGCGCTTGAATGGGGTTCAAGAGGCCGCAGGTTCAACTCCTGTCACTCGGACCAGAAAAAAGGACTTGCTTTTGCAAGTCCTTTTAATATTGTAAAATTAAATTCAGCGTGCTATAATGTGAACAGATGTTGATTTGCTTTATTTACAGGTTTTGGTTTGTGTGCTAAAATTTTCATAAGAAGCGAAAGCTGCCGCATAGCGGCTTTTTAAAAACATTTCGGTTAGCATATTCTAACCAAATGTGACAATGAGGAAGATGAAGTTTGTTCACTAAGGAGAGACTATTAAATGCTGTTTAAAACTTTGGGCGATAAGAAAAATCCTGTTGTGCTGTTTTTCCACGCTATGGGCGTAACGGGAGAGAGCAGCGAGCCTGTGGCGCGTTATTTGCAGGACAGATATTTCTGTGTGCTTCCGACATCATCTGTTTATTGTGAGGGACAGAAATATCTTAGCAAAGCGGACGAGACGAAGCAAATTGAGGAATTTCTGTATGAACAGGGTATAAATAGTCTTGCTTTAATAGTTGCATCTTCTATCGGGGCAGACCTTGCTATTGATTTCATCGCACGAACAAAACTGCCGATAGATCATATCTTTTTTGACGGCGGGCAGTTTGCGCAAATTGCAAATGGTACGAGACGGATTATGACTCAGTTTCTGTATTTTGCAATCAAAAGCCTGTATTGGTCAAAGGGCAGGATACTCAAAAAAATAATGTGGTGTGTTGATGACGCTAAAACAAGGTCCGTATCGGTTAAATAATTGATACGGACCTTGGTAGCTATTTGTCATTTTAATTGTGTTTGAAGTCAATAGCATTTTTAATTTTATTAAAACTGTCATCGGAGAGACTATGTTCGAGCAGACAGGCTTCTTTTTCGGCTGTTTTTTCGTCTACACCGACGTCGATAAGTCTATGTTTGAAGAAACAATGCCGTTCGTATATTTTTTCGGCTACAACGCGACCAGTATCTGTCAGATACAGAATATTATCTTTTACAGAGATGAATCCGCCTTTTTTCAGAAGTGACACGGCACGGCTGACGCTCGGCTTGGTAACACCCAGCCATTCTGAAATGTCGATTGACCGCACGGTGTCTTTTTTCCGCTCAATAATCAATATAGTTTCAAGATAATCCTCATCGGAAGCGTGCAGTTTCATACCGTTCACATCCTTTCTTGTATGTTGTTATTGTCAATTTCTCTGTATGATATAATTCAGTTAGCAGCCTCTAACTGAATTATATCAAAAAGCAGTTCAAAAGTCAATCTGTTTGCCGAGAGTAATACTACGATATAAACGAGCAGTCAACCTAAAAAGGAATTGCTATAAAGACCGCACAACGGGTGCGTTGACGATGGAAAACTGTATTGCAAAAAAGATTGATTTTTTATTTATAGAGGCAAAAGTCTTGATTTTTAAGTTGGTTTCTGCTATAACAAGTACAATTAGTGTGATGTAGGCAAGGAAAATACAAAATGAAGAATTCGAGATATAATAAAGCAAGACATTTTTTAATTTTTTGGACGCTATTTATCGGTGTCGGCGCAATTGCAGGAGCTATCGGTATGATTTCAGACCCAAGCGGCAAGGCAATTGGAATGGATGGTGTGCTTCCTTATTTCCAAGTTTTGCCGTTTGCTGATGTTTTGTTTAGCGATCTGTTATTTTCAGGATTTGCACTTCTTATAGTAAACGGACTTACAAATATAACGGCGGCTGTTTTGCTAATTCTTAAAAAGAGGATCGGCACTATATTGGGCGGTATATTCGGTATTACGCTTATGCTTTGGATATGTATACAGTTCTATATGTTTCCGCTGAACTTTATGTCAACAATCTATTTTATATTCGGGTTATGTCAGGCGGCGACAGGTTATGCCGCTTGAGTGTTTGAAAAACAGGAATCGTTTTATGTTGATATAAACAATTACCGTAATATCGGAAATAATCCCAAAGAATTAGTTGTATTTTTTTCGCGTATGGGATATGTAAGGAAAATTGCTTATGAAACAGCCGACAAAACAGGAGCCTGCCTTTATGAGATTAAGTCAACCGAACTGACAGAAGGTACAGCAGGCTTTTGGTGGTGCGGGCGGTTCGGTATGCACCGTTGGAATATGCCGATAAAGCCCATTACGGTTGATTTGTCGAAATATGACCGCGTTACAATATGCGCCCCGATATGGGTATTTGTGCTTGCCGCGCCTGTCCGCAGTTTTTGCAGCCAGGCGTCTCACAAGATAAAAGAAGCGGACTACATACTTATACATCACACATCGGATAGATATGAAAATGCCGTTAAAGAGATGGACGGCTTACTCGGTATATCTCATTCAGGGTATAAAAGCATTCAGTGCAAAAAAGGAAAATATAAGATTATCAAGGCATAATAAAAGCACGGCAAAAACCGTGCTTTTATTGTTCTGATTGTTCTATAAGAATGTCTTAAAAATTTTGCCGTTTATTATAACCGTTTTTAAATCTAATTTATCGTCAACAAGCAATAGATCCGCGTCATAGCCAACTTGAATTTTGCCTTTGCTAACCCCCAATAATTCAGCAGGAGTAGATGTAGCCGCCTGTACCGCGTCTTCAAACGGTATTCCGAATTCAACCGCCTTTTTCACACAGTCAAGCAGGGTGGCGGTACTGCCTGCAATGGTGCCGTCAGCAAGCCTTGCCGCGCCGTTTTTTAAAAATACTTTAAGTCCGCCCGATTCATATTCGCCGTCGGGCAGACCTGCGGGGCGTATGCTGTCGCTTATTAAAGTAACCCTTTCAGCCCCGAACATTTTGAAAGTTGCCAAAATGACCGATTTTGAAATATGAAAACCGTCGCATATCAGCTGTGCGTATATATGCTTTTCAAAAGCCGCTCCAATCGGACCTGGATTTCGGTGATGAAACGGAGGCATTGCGTTATATGTATGAGTAAGGCAGTTCGCACCGTTCTCAATTGCTTCAAAAGCGGTGTCATAATCACAGTCTGTATGCCCGATCGAGACAATGCAGGAGGGTGTTACCGACCTTATAAATTCCATACTGCCTTTTAATTCGGGGGCAAGGGTCACCATTTTAACATTTTTGAATTGTTTGAAATCTTCTGCCGACGGGTCTTTTATAAACTTTTCGTTCTGCGCGCCTTTATGCTTTTTTGAAATATAAGGTCCCTCAAAATGAAAGCCCAAAATATTTGCACCGCAAAAATCCGTTTTTGCCTGAACCACCTTATTCAGACTGTCGTATCCCATTGTCATAGTAGTCGGTAAAAATGAAGTTGTACCGTGTTCAGCATAGAATTCGCACATTTTTTCAAAGTCCGCGTCCATAGTGTCCATACCGACGCATCCGTGCGTGTGTACGTCGATAAGACCCGGAATCAATATTAATCCTCGCGCGTCATAATCGCCGTTTTGTGTGTTTTCCGAAATACGTTTAATTGTTTTTCCGCATATTTCAACCGACACGAGCTTGCCGTTCACTCTCGCATTATATGTTATCATTTGATCAACCTCTAATTTTCGCTGTAAATAACGGTTATATCAGGGTGCAATTGAAGTATCGAAGCAGGAATTTGCGGTGTGATAGGTCCGAAGAATGCCTTATCAAGTATTTCCTTCTTAGCGCTTCCAGAGGCTATAAGGAGTATTTTTTTGGATTGCATTATGCTTATCATACCCATAGTGATAGCCTGTTTCGGAACGTCGGACACGTTCTCAAAGAATCTTGAATTTGCTTTAATGGTGGACTCGTGAAGATCGACAACGTGTGTGCTTTTTACGAAATAATCGTCAGGTTCATTAAATCCTATATGACCGTCCAAACCTATCCCGAGAAGCTGCAAATCAATTCCGCCGAGTTCTTCAATATGTTCGTCATAGCGGCGTCCTTCTTCCGCCAAATCTACGGCGCAACCGTTAGGAACGAATGTATTCTCTTTTCTGATGTTTATATGATTAAAGAAATTGTTGTCCATAAAATATCGGTAACTTTGGCTGTTGCTCCCGTCAAGACCGACATACTCGTCAAGATTGACCGAGGTGACGTTGCTAAAATCAACGTCGCCTTTTTCATACCATTTTATGAGCTGATTATATGTACCGAGGGGTGACGAGCCTGTTGCAAGCCCCAAAACGCTGTCAGGCTTTATAATAACCTGCGCTGAAATGATATTGGCGGCGCTGCGGCTCATTTTTTCATAGTTGCTTACTGTTACAAATTTCATATATCCTACTCCTTAACATATTTTTTTACTGTTTCTTTGAGTGTGTTCCAATGCTTTTCCATTTCTTTGACAAGTTTGAGTTGTGTTCGGCAACGCACAAGGTTATGCTCGGGATAGGCGACTTTAAAATATGTATCCCCGTTCAGGTAGTCTGTCAAAAAACGCATACCGCACTCAATTGTCATCATTTTTGCGCCCTCTGGCAGCAGCATGATTTCGCTGTCTTTAAGCATACCTCCGCAACCGTCAAGATAACCCTCGGTATATATTTTAAATTTATTAATATCAAGCAGTACCTTTTCCGTATCTTTTTCGTCTTCGGCGGCAGTCGAAGCGCCGAATCTTATAGAGTCGCCGAAATCGGTAACAGAGAAGCCAGGCATCACCGTATCCAAATCAATGGCGCAAAGCGCTTTATGTGTGTGTTTGTCAAGCATAGCGTTATTGCATTTGGTGTCGTTGTGACACACTCTCAACGGCAACACACCTAATTTATTATTTTCGATAAGGCAGCCGTAAAAGTCTTTGCGTGATTTTATAAATGAGATTTCCTCTGAAACACTTGATGCGCGCCCGCATATATTGTCATTAACAGCTTTTAAAAAATCATTATAGCGTTTCGGCGTGTTATGAAAATCGGGTATGACTTCATATAGATCGCAGGCAGGAAACCCGTCCAGATAACGTTGAAACTTTCCGAATACAACGGCGCATTGATAAAAGTCCTCGGTATTATCGGGCAACTCAATACAAACAGAATCATCAATGTAGTCATAAATTCTCCAACAAAGCGAACTGCTGTCGGTATAAAAACTATCGCCAGAAACTGTCGGAACAAACGTAAGGGTCTCTCTTTCTGAACACGACTTATCTTTAAGATACGCAGTTACCCGTTCAATATTATGCATTAACTCGGTTGGAACTTTAAAGACGGAGGTATTGATCCTTTGAAGTATATACTTCTTTTCGGTTTTGCCGTCAACGTCTGTTGTTATCATATATGTATCGTTAATGTGTCCATAGCCGTACGGCGAGACGCATTTTAAATCCCCGCATATTTTAAAATTATAAATTACATCATTTAACTGCTCGGTCGATAAGCCGCCCATACTTTCACCCTTTCAAACAAAACAATTATACACTAACTAATTTTATAATAAAATATTAAAAAAGTCGAATTTATTTTGAAAACGGTCAAAAATTGCCGATAATGTTAATTATTTATGCTCTTCAATAACCTTTATCAACTGTTCTTTTGGAATAAATCCTACACTTTGGTCTATTTTCTCGCCGTTTTTGAAGAATAAGAGCGAGGGGATACTTTGTATACCAAATTCTGCGGCAAGTTCTTGGTTCATATCGGTATCGGCGCCGAAAACATCAACAATACCGTCAAATTCATCTGAAATTTCTTCAAGTACGGGAGCCAACATTCTGCAAGGTCCGCACCATTCAGCAGAAAAATCAAGTATTGCAAACTCACTCTTTAAAACCTCGTCTATATTATTGTTTCTAATTTCTTTTATCATAATTTTACTCCTTTTTGTTTATCTAAATATTTAACGGCTGATAAAGCGGCGGAATTGCCTTGCCCAGCGGCTTTTATAAACTGATACGGCTGACCCGCAATATCGCCGCAGGCAAAACAACCGCTTATATTAGTACACATATTTATGTCAACTTTTATGTGATTACCTGACATTTCAAGACCGGGTACAAGCCTGTTAGGCGCAATGCTGTCGCGGATTATAAAGACGCCGTCAACCATGTATGCGCTTTTGTCGGTGACAAGTTTTTTTGTTCCGCAGTCATCAACTATTTTTTTCGGTATATCGTCAATTATTTTAATTTTATCAGATAACCCTTCGGTCTTGCAATTTGCAGGGAAGAAAATAACGTTATTTGCAATTTCAGAGAGATAATTCGCTTCTTCAACCGATTCTTTGTTATAACCTATGATTGCCGCAGTTTTTCCCTTATAAAATTGCGCGTCGCAGGTCACGCAGTAGCTAACGCCGTTTCCGAGAAGTCTTTCTTCGCCGTCTAATGTGTTGATTTGCGAAACGCCCGTTGCAATGATTACTGATTTTGCTTCATAGGTTATGCCAGAACATTGCAGAATAAAATAATCACCCATTGAATAAACCGTCGAAACCTTATCTTCGGTAATTTCAATTCCCATACCAGTTATATGAGAAATAAATTTTTCGGTCAGTTCGCTTCCCGTGATTTCGGGCAGCCCGGGGTAGTTATTTATCAAATGAGCCTTATTAATTTTTTCGCTTGAATTTTTTCTCCCGAGAAGTAATATTTTTTTATTACGTATCTTGCAGGTTATTGCGGCAGAAATGCCCGCAGGTCCCGTTCCTATTATTGCAATATCGAATTTTTCCATTTTATCGCCCTTTATATTTTCAACCTTTCGTTTAGATATTATTCACGCAACAATTATATAATATAACAATTGACAATTCAACAACAAGTCGGTATGAAAAGTATATTTTTTGTTGACAAATTTAAGTTTAGGTTGTAATATGAGTTTATAGATTAAATACTGTGATCGGAATGAGTAATCGTAACAGGATTTTTTAGAGAGTGAATGTTTGGTGCAAATTCATATATCTTGCCGATGAAGCTATCCGTGAGTGTTGCCCGAAAGGGTTTACGGGTTTCCTCCGTTATAGGGAAGCGGGTTTTTACTTGGCAGAGTGCGGGCTTATGCCCGAATTCAGGTGGTAACACGGATTATAAATTCGTCCTGAGCGTTTTTACGCTCGGGATTTTTATTTTAGGAGGTATTTGTTATGAAATATGAAATTCTTAAACTTTTGAACAAGAACGCAAGGTATTCCGCGGACGATATTGCAACTATGCTGAATATAAGCACAGACGAGGTTAATGACAGCATAAAACAACTTGAAAAGGACGGATTAATTAGGGGATACAAAGCGGTTATAGATTGGGAAAAACTTGACAGCGCTTATGTATCCGCCATAATCGAAATCAACGTAGTACCCAAAGTAGGACTCGGTTTTGAAGAAGTCGCTGAAAAAATTATGAAATACCCTGAGGTCGAATCGGTATATTTAATGTCGGGTGTGTATGACCTAAATGTTGTTGTTAAGGGAAAGACGCTGCACGATATTGCCCGTTTTGTAGCAAAGGAACTTGCGACAATAGATTCGGTAACATCGACTACAACACATTTTGTTATGCGCAGGTATAAAGAAATGGACGTTGAACTTATAAGCGGTGAACAGGACGACAGGGGGCAGTTCTGGCTATGATAGATTACTCAAAATTCATTAATCCTACCGTAGCCGAAATAAAACCGTCAGGGATAAGAAAGTTTTTCGATATAGCCGCAACTATGAAAGACGTTATTTCACTCGGTGTCGGTGAGCCTGATTTTCAAACGCCTTGGCAGATTCGCAAGGCGGGGATTGGCTCTCTTGAAAGAGGAAAAACAAAATACTCCTCAAATTGGGGTATTGCCGAACTTAGAGAGGAAATATCGCGCTATCTCGACCGAAAATACGGACTTACCTATAATCCTGAAAAGGAAGTTTTGGTTACTGTCGGCGGAAGCGAGGCAATTGACGCATGTATACGCGCAGTCGTTTCTCCTGGCGAAGAAGTTATAATTCCGCAACCGAGCTACGTTTGTTACGAGCCTATTACTCGGCTTGCGGGGGGTGTTCCGATAATTATTGAAACAAAGGCACAGGACGATTTCAAAGTAACCGTCGAGCAATTAAAAAATGCGATAACCGAAAAAACAAAACTGCTCATATTGCCTTATCCCTGCAACCCTACGGGCGCAATTATGGAACGGGAAGACCTCGAAAGCATTGCCAAGATAATCCGTGAAAAAGATATTTTAGTTCTTTCGGACGAGATATATTCGGAACTTACATTCGCTAAAAATCCCCATATTTCGATAGCGTCAATAGACGGTATGCGTGAGAGAACGGTCGTAGTAAACGGTTTTTCAAAGTCATTTTCAATGACGGGTTGGCGCTTGGGTTATGCCTGCGGTCCGCGTGAAATTATGTCGCAAATAACAAAAATACATCAGTATGCTATTATGTGCGCTCCTACCACTTCTCAGTATGCGGCTATTGAAGCATTACGGAATTGCGACGATGAAATTAAAAGAATGTATGACGAATATAATATGCGCAGAAGACTTATAGTTTCAGGCTTCAACAGGATTGGTCTTGAATGCCGCGAACCAAAGGGCGCGTTTTATGCCTTCCCGTGCATTAAAAGCACAGGCTTTGGCAGTGAGGAGTTCTGCGAAAAATTGCTTTACAGCAAAAATGTCGCAGTAGTGCCAGGCACCGCTTTCGGAGCAGGCGGCGAGGGCTTTATCAGGGCTTCATATTGCTATTCTACTGAACATATCAAAGAAGCAATAGAACGAATCGGTGAATTTGTTAAAGAAATAAAGGGTTAAAAAATCGGATGCCGTCAGGCATCCGATTTTTATGTAGCGCTTGATTTTTTCCTTTGAGGTAACTGTGCTATTACAATAGCCGAAAAAACAAGCAAGCCGCCGATTATTTCGTGCACCGACATAGCATTACCTGCTATAAGCCAGCCGCCAAGCGCCGCAAATACGCTTTCAAGGCTCATTGCCATTGATGCAATAGCGGGTTCAGCGTATTTTTGACCGATTATTTGCAAAGTGTATCCTACGCCGCTTGACATAATTCCAAGGTAGAGAATTTGAAAAACAGCCGCGCTGATTTCGGTTATGCTGACCTTTTCAAAAAACAGCGAAACGATTCCCGAAATCAAACCGCAAACCACGAACTGAATAAATGACAGCTTAATTCCTCTTATGTTTTTGCCTAGGTTATCTATTGCAAGAATGTGGAAGGTAAAAGCAACCGCGCACAGCAAAATCATTACGTCTCCAAGATAAATTCCGCTTATTCCGCCGCTGAAACAGAGCATATATATACCGCCCCAAGCGATAACTACGCCTATCCACACAGGAAACGCAACTTTTTTTCCGCCTATTGCATAAAATATCGGAACAAGAATGACATATAAGGCGGTTAGGAAACCTCCGCGTGCTTCGCTGGCGGTTCCGCTTGGATAGAGGGAAAGTCCCAACTGCTGAAAGTTTACCGATACGGCAAGCAGTACGCCGCATACCGTGCCAGAAATAAGCATACGCTTTTTCTCGATTTTATCTTCTGGTATTAATTTTTCTTTTGATTTAAGGCTTTTTACGATTATAACAACCAGCAAAAAAGCCGCGCCGACAAACGAGCGCATTGAATTGAATGCAAATGATGGAATCAAATCAGACGCGTCGCTTTGCGCTACAAATGCCAGACCCCATATCAGTGAGGTGAGCACAAGAATTAAAGTTCCTTTGATATTATTTTTGCTTTTTGAGTTCATTTTGATCTTCCTAAGTGGTATTATTATCGGATTATAGCACATTTTGGGGCTTTTGGCAAATAATATTAGGTAAAACAGTTGCTTTTTACGAAAAAAAAGGGTATCATATATAAGATTTAGCATATTTTGCAAATTTTCGGAGGAAAGAATGTTAGAATTAAAGAACATCTCTTTCAGCGCTGCTGCCGAAAGCGGCGAAAAAGAGATCATTAAAAACGTGAATTTAAAGATTGATGACGGGTTTGTCGTTATTACGGGACCCAACGGCGGCGGAAAATCTACGCTTGCAAAAATAATTGCGGGAATACTGAAACCGACCGACGGTAAAATTTTGCTCAACGGCGAGGATATTACTGAACTTTCTATAACCGAAAGAGCAAATAAGGGAATCAGTTTTGCTTTTCAACAGCCTGTCAGATTTAAGGGCATAACGGTCTTCGACCTAATCGGCATTGCCTCAGGCAAGAAAATAAGCATAAACGAAGCGTGCGATTATCTTTCGCAGGTAGGTCTGTGCGCAAGGGAATATATCAACCGTGAGGTAAATTCGTCTTTGTCGGGCGGTGAGTTAAAACGTATTGAGATAGCTACCGTATTGGCAAGAGGAACGAAAATTTCTCTGTTCGACGAACCCGAAGCAGGAATTGACTTGTGGAGTTTCGGCAGTCTAATAAATGTGTTTGAAAAAATGCACGAAAACCTCGGCGGTTCTATAATTATAATCTCGCATCAAGAACGTATTTTAAACATTGCAGACGAAATAATTGTGCTTGCCGACGGCAAGGTGCAGTATCAGGGTAATAAAAATGAGGTGTTGCCTGAATTGTTAAATTCTGCCTCGGGCGCTTGTAAGGTGCTTGAAGAAAGTATGAAGGGGTGCTGAATATGAACAATACGGAGCAGATGCTTTTAAAAATAATTGCCGATATGGACGGTAAAACCGAAGGCGCTTATAATATACGCGCCAACGGCAAACTCGCCGAAAGAAATGTTACCGAAAACATTGATATAAGAACAAAGGATGACAAACCGGGAATCGACATAATAATTCGCCCAAATACAATCGGCGAAACGGTTCATATACCTGTTATAATCAGCGAAACGGGATTGGACGATCTCGTTTATAATGATTTTATAATCGGTGACAATTCCGATGTTACAATAGTTGCAGGCTGCGGAATTCACAACTGCGGCGATTTAGAATCGCGGCACGACGGAATCCATACTTTCTTTGTCGGCAAAAATGCTCGTGTAAAATATGTGGAGAGACATTACGGCGATGGCGAAGGCTCAGGACAAAGGAATATGAATCCGACTACAATAGTCAACATAGCCGAGGGCGGCTATATGGAAATGGAAACCAGCCAGATCTCAGGCATAAACTCGACTAACCGTATAACGAGGGCAACCGTCGGCGATATGGCTTCGCTTGTAATTCACGAAAAAATTATGACCGACGGCGACCAGTTTGCAAAAACCGATTTTACTGTCGATTTAAACGGTAAGGGTTCAAGCGCAAATGTTGTATCAAGATCGGTTGCGAAGGAAAATTCTGGTCAGAAGTTTTTGTCAAAAATAAACGGCAACAATCTTTGCAACGGTCATACGGAGTGTGACGCAATAATTATGGACAACGGTCACGTGAGTGCTATACCCGAAATAACCGCAAACCATATTGACGCCTCGCTTATCCACGAAGCCGCTATCGGAAAAATAGCTGGCGAACAGCTTATAAAATTGATGACCCTCGGACTCACCGAAAAACAAGCCGAGGAGCAAATAGTAAGCGGCTTTTTAAAATAAAAAAATCTCCGATTCAGTCGGAGATTTTTACTGCTATTCGTATTTAAGATATACTTCGCCGTTATTTAGATTTTTCCAAAGAAATATGCCGTCTTCAAGCGTCATATAACTGTGCGGACTGTCTTCCTTTGGAATTGAAACCGAACCTGGGTTCATATATACGAAATCCTTTAAAACAGTGCATTTTGGAATATGCGTATGACCGTTAAGCAAAATATCGCCCTCGCAAAGCGGCGGCGGATTATCACAATTATACTTGTGCCCGTGTGTTGCATATATTGCGCGGTTTTCAAATGGAATTACGGAATAATCGGAAAGAATAGGAAAGTTTAAAACCATTTGGTCAACCTCGCTGTCACAGTTTCCGCGTACACAGTAGATCTTTTCCTTTATGCAGTTAAGCATCTCTATTACTTTTTTCGGTGAATACTCATCAGGCAGATCGTTCCTCGGACCGTGATACAGAATATCGCCGAGTAATAACATTCTGTCTGCTTTTTCCGACTTGAAGATCTCAATGAGCTTTTTGCAATAAAATGCCGAACCGTGTATATCCGAAGCTATAAGAAGTTTCATATAACATCCTCCTCGCCGAAGATAATATCACAAAATAAACCGTATGTCAAAATAAATATTGAAATATATGTCAATATGCTGTATAATCACTTTGAGATAGGTGCAATAGGAGGAAATGGATGAACTCCGAATGTTACAATAAGGTAACTGCCTGTATAGTTACTTATAATAATAAAAGCGAAGTTATTGGTGCATATCGCTCCTTGTTCGGCAAAACGGTTAAATATCCGTTAAAACTGTATGTTTCTGACAATGCTTCGGCAGACGGTACGGCCGATTGGTTTGCTGACAAAGAAAATGTCGAAGTTTTAAATCAAGGGAAGAACATCGGCTTCGGCGCGGCGCATAATGCGGTTCTCAAAGAACAAATTGGCGAGTATCATTTTGTTGTTAATCCTGATATAATCGTTTCCTATGATGTTATATCTGAAATGGTTGACTTTATGAAAGAAAATCCAGATGTTGTTATGGCAATGCCCCGCATTTGCAATGCTGACGGGTCTGAGCAAAAACTGCCGAAAGAACGTCCTACGTTTGTTAATTTGTTTTTAGGCCGTTTGGCACCGCTTGGCGGTATTTTTAGGCGGATCAGAAATAATTATGTCTGGGCTGATCGCGAAACAGATGAAGTAACGGATATTGATTTTTGTTCGGGGTGCTTTTTTTGTATCAGAGGTTCCGCTTTCAAAGAATTAAACGGGTTTGACGAAAGGTATTTTATGTATCTTGAAGATGCCGACCTCACTATGCGCGCAAAAAAGTTGGGTCGCGTCGTTATAGCTCCGCAGTTCAGCGTAATGCATATCTGGCACCGAGAAAGCGCAAAGAGCCTAAAATATTTATTTATTCATATTATCTCGTCTTTTAAATTTCTTAATAAATGGAGGAGTTATAGACAGTGAAAATTCTTATAACAGGATGCAAAGGTCAGTTAGGTAACGAATTGCAAAGCATAATTAAAACGGGAAGCGGCGAAATAGGCCCTATTTCAGCTCCGATTGTCGGCGCAGAGGTAATTCCCGTTGATATTGATACTTTGGATATAACCGACCTTTCTGATGTTACGGCTTTTGTTGCGCAGAAAAAGCCTGACGTTATAATCAATTGTGCCGCAATGACGAATGTAGACGGCTGTGAGAGCGATTATCAGACAGCGTTCAAGGTTAATGCATTAGGCGTGCGTAATCTGGCTATGGCGGCTGAAAAAGTATCGGCAAAGCTCGTTCACATTTCAACAGACTATGTCTTCGCTGGCAACGGTTCAAAACCCTATGTTGAATGGGAAGTTATCAACCCACAGAGCATATACGGTTCTTCAAAAGCTCTCGGCGAGAAATACGCTATGGCTTTTTGCAGTAAATTTTTTATTGTACGAACCTCTTGGCTCTACGGTTATATAGGGAAAAATTTTGTAAAAACGGTAAGACGCGTTATTCGCGAAAGGGGCAGTATTACCGTTGTTAACGATCAAGTAGGCAATCCGACTAATGCAAACGACCTTGCGTATCATATTTTAAAATTAATAAATACCGAAGAATACGGTATTTATCATTGCACAGGCAACGGCGAATGCTCGTGGTATGAGTTTGCGAAAAAGATTGCCGAGTATTCGGGATTTCCAGATACGGTTAAGCCGTGTACGACGGCGGAATACAACAGTCCTACAAAACGTCCTGCTTATTCTTCTTTGATGAATTTAGCGTTGGAGTGCAGTGTGGGCGACGAAATGCGCGATTGGCAAATTGCCTTAAAAGAATATATTTCAAAAGTGGAGGATTAGTATGAAAAAATATTTAGTCACCGGAGGAGCAGGTTTTATCGGTTCTAATTTTGTCATCTATATGCTAAATAAGTATGACGATGTCGAAATTATTAATGTTGATAAACTGACATATGCCGGCAACCTCGAAAATTTAAAGAGTGTTGAAAACAACCCGCGTTATAGCTTTGTTCAGGCCGATATATGCGATAAAGAGGCTATTTCAAAGATTTTTGCTGAGAACGACATTGACTATGTTGTAAATTTTGCCGCCGAGAGTCACGTTGACCGCAGTATAACGAACCCCGAAATATTTGTTCAGACAAATGTTGAAGGAACTGTTAATATGCTTCAATGTGCCAAGATTGCTTGGCAAACAGGCGATGACGAGTACAAGACAGGCGTAAAATATCTTCAAGTCTCAACCGATGAAGTGTATGGCACATTGGGTGCGGAAGGCTATTTTATGGAGACAACTCCGCTTGATCCCCATTCGCCGTATTCGGCTTCAAAGGCTTCTGCCGATATGTTTGTTAAGGCTTTCGGAGATACTTACAAGTTCCCGATCAATATTACACGTTGTTCAAATAACTACGGTCCTTATCAGTTCCCTGAAAAGTTAATCCCGCTTATTATGAACAATACTCTCAAACACAAGGATTTGCCTGTTTACGGCGACGGTATGCAGATTCGTGACTGGCTGTATGTTGAAGACCATTGTAAAGCAATAGATATGGTTATACGCGACGGCAAACTCGGAGAAGTATATAATGTCGGAGGGCACAACGAGCGTCCGAACATTTTTATTGTTAAGTCAATTATTGAATACATCAAAGAGAATGTTGACGGCGAAGTCGGCGAGCATATGATTAAGCATGTTACAGACCGTAAGGGTCACGACCGCCGTTACGGAATAGATCCTCAGAAGATTAAGGACGCGCTCGGCTGGTATCCCGAAACCTGTTTTGAAGTCGGAATTAAAAAGACTTTGAAATGGTATCTTGACAATCAGGATTGGGTCAAGAATGTTACCAGCGGTGAATACACCAAGTATTATGACAAGATGTATAGCGGAAAGAAGGAACTTTAATGGGAAAGTTTAATTTCATTAAAACCGATATTGACGGCGTCATTATAGTTGAACCCACCGCTTACGGTGACAGCAGAGGTTACTTTATGGAAACCTATCAGCGCGAAGATTTCGTAAAGGGCGGCATTGACGTCGAGTTTGTTCAAGACAATCAGTCTATGTCAACCAAAGGTGTTCTCCGCGGTCTTCATTTTCAAAAGCAATTTCCTCAGTCTAAATTAGTTCGTTGCATAAAAGGCGAGGTCTTTGATGTGGCGGTCGATTTGCGTCCGGGAAGTCCGACATACGGCAAGTGGGAGGGCGTTTTATTGACCGAAGAGAACAAACGCCAATTCTTTATTCCGAAAAATTTTGCACACGGTTTTTTGGTTCTTTCAGATGTTGCGGAATTTGTTTATAAGGTTGATGATTTTTATCATCCTAACGATGAGGGCGGTCTAATGTGGAACGATCCCGATATAGGAGTTGAATGGCCTATTCCTAACGGTCTTGAAATAAAACTTTCCGATAAGGACAAGCTGCATCCGCCTTTTAAGAATAAGTAATATAATTTTATCGGTGTCGGCGTTTTGCCGACACTTTTTTATTCATTTTAATTGCATATATTGCTTGAAAAGAAGCGACTGTTAGTGTATAATATAATCGCATAATTATGAAAGTGGGTGCATTATGACACGTAAAGAGGCAAGGGAAGAAGCCTTTATTTTAATTTTCGAGAAAATGTTTAATAACGATACACCGCAAGATTTGTTGTTATTGGCTGCCGAGGTTCGCGATATCGAATATGACGATTATGTTAAAGAGGTGTTTTTCGGTGTGTACGATAAAGTTTGCGAGCTTGACGAGATAATATCGAACAACGCTATCGGCTGGCGTATCGAGAGAATTTCAAAGGTTTCGCTTGCGATTCTGCGTCTTGCCATTTATGAGATAAAATATATGGAACAGATACCCGACTCGGTATCAATAAACGAGGCTGTTGAACTGTGTAAAAAATATGCCACAAAGGACGATTCGGCTTTTGTAAACGGTATTCTTTCGACAGTTGTAAAAAACGATGCCGTTAAATAATGCAATCACCGTAAAACAACTGAATTTATACGTAAAAACGTTGCTTGAAGGCGATAGGCGTTTAAGCTCGGTTGTTGTTGCAGGAGAAATATCGAATTTTAAAAATCATTATGCAAGCGGGCATTTGTATTTTACCCTTAAAGACAGTGAGGCGGCAATCAAATGCGTAATGTTCCGTTCATCGGCTGTGCGTTTGAGGTTTGTCCCGAAAGACGGCTCAAAAGTTGTTTTGCGCGGTCATATATCGCTGTATGAAAAGGACGGTCAATATCAATTTTACGCTGATGAAATGAGTGAAGACGGCCTTGGCGATATTTCACTGCGTTTTGAACAGCTGAAAGAGAAATTGAGTAAAGAAGGTCTTTTCGACCCCGAAAATAAACGTCCGATACCGCGTTTCCCTATGTCGATTGCGGTAGTCACCTCGCAAACGGGGGCGGCTGTGCAGGATATAATAAATATCCTTTCTCGGCGTTGGCCTGTTGCACAAATAGTACTGTGTCCTGTATCTGTCCAAGGCGAATCGGCTGTGCCTGAAATGCTTTCGGTGCTTGAACGGGTTTACTCTCTTGATAGTGTTGAACTTATAATTATCGGACGCGGCGGCGGTTCGGCGGAAGATTTATGGTCATTTAACGATGAACGGTTGGCACGTAAAATCTACGAATCGCCAGTTCCTGTTATATCTGCCGTGGGTCACGAAACTGATTTTACAATATGCGACTTTGTTTCAGATCTCCGCGCGCCGACTCCTTCGGCTGCTGCTGAACTTGCAGTGCCCGACTCACGGGAAATAATTGAAAAATTAAAAAGATACGGGTCAATAATGCTGACTTCGCTCAGAAAGACATATAATTATCAGGAAGTGTGCTTGAAAGCTGTATTAAACAGCAATATTTTTAAAAATCCCGTTGAAAATTTGATTGAGCAGCGCACTCAGCGCGTTGATAAAGCGGTCGAAAGACTCTGTGATTTGTTTAATAACCGTGTTTCATCTTTTGAAAACAAATGTATGCGTCTTACAACAAAGCTTGATACGCTCAGTCCGTTAAAAGTAATGAATAGGGGATACTCATTGGTCACGAGAAATAATTTTTTAGTTAGATCGGTCGATGATGTAAACGCGGGTGAGAATATCAGCATTAAATTGTCCGACGGTACGATCAAATGTACGATAACAGATAAGGAGAAAGACGATGCCCGAAAATAATGTTGATTTTGAAAAAGTAATTGAAGAACTTGAAAAAACTGTTGAAAAACTCGAAAACGGCGACTGCGGTTTGGAAGAATCAATAAAACTATTTGAAAAGGGAATAGAGCTTTCTAAAACGTGCCGCGATTGTCTTGAAAACGCGCGCAAGCGAATAATCACGCTTACCGACGCGGAAAATGAGGCTTTAAAGAATGAACAATAATGGTTTTATTATAAATAAAGAAGAAATTGACCGCAGATTATTGCTAATATTTTCGGACGAAAACTGCGGTGACAATGCCGCATTTAAAGCTGCGGGATACAGTATTCTCAATGGCGGAAAAAGGGTAAGACCTATTTTACTTTTGGAGTTTTACCGTATGTGCGGCGGCAAAAACGAAGAAGCATATTCGTTTGCTTTGGCGCTTGAAATGATACATACATATTCGCTCATACACGATGATCTGCCTTGTATGGATAATGACGATATGCGACGCGGAAAGCCTTCGTGCCATAAAGCATACGGCGAGGATATGGCGCTCCTTGCGGGCGACGCATTACTCACACTTGCTTTTAAAACCGCTTCGACCGTAAAAACCATTCCTGCCGACAGAGCAGTTAAAGCAATCGGTTTTCTTGCCGAAATGGCAGGAATTTCGGGAATGATCGGCGGTCAGGTGACCGATCTTAAAATTGAGAACACCGCCGCACCTATCGAATTAGTTCGTGATATGTATTTGAAAAAAACGGGCGCTCTATTAAAGGCTGCATCTTCGATAGGGTGTATTCTCGCTGGTCGTGAAGATATGGTTGACAAGGCAGGCGAATATGCCGATAATGTCGGTCTTGCTTTTCAAATTATTGATGACATTCTCGATAAAACAGCCGATGAAAAACTATTCGGAAAACCAATAGGCAGCGACGATAAAAACCAAAAAACCACGTATGTTTCTAAGTACGGCTTGGAACAATCGAAAAAAATTGCTGCTGAACTTACGGAAAACGCACTCAAAATTCTTGATAAATTTGACGGAGACAGTTCAGAGCTGAAACGTATAACAAACGAGCTTCTTGACAGAAAGTATTAAAGGAATGTTATTATAATTGGAGTATAAAGTGTTGGGCAAAATCAAATCGCCCGAAGATGTAAAAAAACTTAATAAAAATGAAATTAATATACTTTGCTCCGAAATACGCAGCTGTATAATTGATACCGTTTCAAAAAACGGCGGACATCTTGCTTCTAATCTCGGTACGGTTGAATTGACGGTTGCCCTACACCGCGCCTTTAATTCGCCGCAGGACTCTGTTATTTTCGATGTCGGTCATCAATCATATTCGCATAAGCTGCTGACAGGCAGGTTTGAAAAATTTTCAACATTGCGTACAGAAGGCGGAATATCGGGTTTTATGCGTCCTGACGAAAGTGAACACGATCCGTTTGTCACAGGACACAGCAGTAATTCCATTTCGGCGGCATACGGCATTTATCGTGCAAAAAAACTTAACGGCGAAAAAGGTACTGCCGTTGCGGTAATCGGCGACGGGGCGATGACAGGCGGTATGGCGTATGAGGCGCTTAACAACGTCGGCAGCGGAAGAAATAATATGATCGTTGTTCTTAATGACAACAAAATGTCAATTTCGCGGAATGTCGGTGCGATAGCCCGTATTCTGACAAATATGAGAACTAAACCTCGTTATCATCATTTGAAGTTTGCTACAACGCGCTTTTTAAATAAAATACCGTTAATTGGTAAACCGCTGAATAATTTTCTATTCTCGGTAAAGGAATCAATTAAGGGAGTTGTATACAGAAACAACATTTTCTCTTCTATGGGATTTAATTATCTCGGCCCTGTTGACGGGCATAATGTAGAAGCGATGGAGTCGCTGTTCAGGATTGCACAGGACTACTCGCGTCCTTCGCTCATACACGTTATAACAACAAAAGGAAAAGGATATTCATTTGCTGAAAGCAGTCCTAAAAACTATCACGGCGTATCGC
>CAKSQT010000015.1 GCA_934486755.1 uncultured Eubacteriales bacterium
CAATTACAGCCACCAAAAAGAATATACTTCGGTATATTCTTTTGCGGCCCGGTGGTCAAGAGGCCTAAGACACCGCCCTTTCACGGCGGTAACACGAGTTCGAATCTCGTCCGGGTCACCAAAAATCGGCAAGTATCATCAGATGCTTGCCGATTTTTACTTATTCACTTTTCACTATTCACTCTTCACTATAATCTCACAGCCGATTTTTGGGAAGTAATAAGTAATAGTGAATAGTGAAAAGGTATTATGCAAGGTGTAACCTTGTTTTTTGTTTTTAGCAAGTATAATTGTTTGTATGAATGAAAGCCCTTTGATAATAAAATCCAAAGAATTTGCCCTTATCGTTATAAGATCATGCAAAGAATTAAGAACCGAAAAGTGCGAAAGCGCTTCAATAAGCCAGTTTTTGCGTTCAGGAACAAGCATAGGGGCAAATATCCGTGAAACCTTTTATGCCCACGGAAAAGCAGACTTTATCGCAAAGCTCCAAATTGCCTTAAAAGAGTGTTCTGAAACCGAATATTGGATTGAACTTTTAACGGAAAGCGGATATTATAATGATAAAGAAACACTTGTAAAATGCGTTGAGCTTAAAAAAATATTAATTTCGTCAATAAACACCGCAAAGAAAAATCAATAGCACGCTGTTAATCGATATAAAATAAAAGAAAGCACCTGCCGTAAGACAGATGCTTTTAAGTTATTTTCCTGTAAAATCGTTATCAAAGGTTATAACGCAGATATAGCCTTTATTAATTTGCTTTGCCGTTTCGCTTATTCTTTTATCAAGCTCGGCGTTGCTTATTTTAACCGAGGACGGCACGACAACATCAAAAATCAAATTTGTATGATTTTCGCCGACCGAGGTCATTCTGAAATCGTGCAAAGACAGACGCTCGTCTATCTTCTTTAATCCGTCCGTCATTGCCGACCTTGCCGCCGCGACGTTTTCATCATTGGTGTCTATCGGGTCCATATGTATAACAAGCGCAACGTCAAGCCGCTCGTTTACCAGCTTTTCGCAAATATCTATCTGCTCGTGGCATTTGACTATATCAATATCCTGCGGGACCTCAACGTGAACCGAGGCAAACTGTCTGCCCGGTCCGTAGTTATGCACAATAAGGTCGTGTATGCCTATAAACCCGTCAAACGACATAATCGTATTTTCGATAGCCTCGGTAAGCTCCTTTGACGGCGGCTCGCCCAATATCTGATTAAGCGTATCTCTTGCCGCCGAAAGCCCCGAATATATAATAAACAGCGCCACCGCCGCCGCCATAACCGCGTCAAGATTAAACGAGGGCTTAAACAGCATAGAGATAATAACCGCCGCAAGTATAACCGCGGTTGTGATGCAGTCGTTAATACTGTCCTGCGCCGTAGCCATAAGCGCTTCGGCGTTTATTTTTTTACCTAATTTGCGGTTGAAAATAAACATCCACAGCTTTACAAGTATTGAAACCGCTAAAACTATGACGGCTGTCTTGTCGTAGACAGGCGCCGCCGTGCCGTTTATCAGATCCTTAACCGAAGAAATAAACAGCTCGCCGCCGACTATCAGGATAATAACCGAAACAACGAACGCCGACATATACTCCATTCTTCCGTGACCGAAAGGATGGTCGCTGTCGGCAGGCTTGCCCGCCAGCTTAAAGCCTATCATCGTGATAACCGAAGAACCCATATCGGAAAGGTTGTTAAGTCCGTCCGCTATAACCGAGATACTTGACGTTATGATACCGACAGCTATTTTAAGCGAGCACAGTATAACATTACAGGCAATTCCCACAAGTCCGCACAGAAGTCCGTATCTGCCGCGCACCTTAACATCGTTGGTATCGTCGGGATTTTTTATAAAAAGCCGCACCAAAAGTTCCGTCATTACAGCTTGGCTCCCTTTGCGCCCTTACTCCCGAACGACACGCCCGAAAGGATATTTGTGTCTATCGTAAAAGTAAGATTGTCGCGTCCGCGCTGACGGCGGAAAGCAAGCTCTATAAGGCGGTCAAGCATATCGGAATATTTAAGACCCGACGCCTCCCACAAATAGAAGGCAAGCGAACCTGGGATAGTGTTTATTTCGTTTGCATAGACCTTATCGGTTTCGGTGTCTATCATAAAGTCAATGCGGACAACGCCGTTTGCGCCGAGCGCCTTGAATATTTTGCAGGAAAGCTCGCGTATCTCCTGCGACTTTTCCTCAGGCAGATCGGCGGGAATTTTACGTCCGAGCGACGCCATACCCTTGCTGGGGCCCTGATTTTCCGACTTTGAGCCGCCGAGATATTTGTCCTCATAAGAAAGTATTTCATCGTGCATAAACGGTTCTTCACAAACGCTTGCCTCGCAATTATCCGCGTCCCCCAGCACCGAGCAGTTAATTTCCCTGAGCGAGCATATAGCGCGCTCGGCAAGTATCCTGTCGGCAAACGAGAAAGCAAGGGTAACCGCCTCGTCAAGCCCCTCGGCGGAGTCCACCTTGGTGATACCCACGCTTGAACCCAAATTGACGGGTTTGATTATAAGGGGATAGCCTATTTTTTCGGCTATTTGCTTTGCAAAGTCTTCCTTGTTTTCGGCGTAGTCGCGCGAGCGAATCTGAACGCAGTCAAGCACAGGTATGCCCGCGTTTTTCATAACATCTTTATAAACCGCCTTATCCATACCGACGGCGGAGGAAATTATATCGCAGCCGACGTAGGGTATTCCGAGGTATTCAAAATAACCCTGTATCGTTCCGTCCTCGCAGTTGGTGCCGTGAACTATCGGGAAAGCAACGTTAAGCTCTATATCCTTATTCTTTGAGAAAAATCCCTTATTAGCAGGTTTTACAACAACCTTGCCGTCGCTTTTTACCACAAAAACACGGTTGCATTTTTTAAGCAGCGCTGCAAGGTCGCGGTACTCCTCAATTTCAAAAAGAGCCTCGCCCGTATACATATCGCCGTTCTTTGTAACGTAGATTGGCGTTACGTCATACTTATCGCGCTTTATTGAGCGCATTGCCTGAACGGCGGATATTATTGAAACCTCATGCTCAACCGAGCGGCAGCCGAAAAATACGCCGATATTAGTTTTCATACGATAATCTCCTCATTTTATTTAATTAAGATAATTGTCAGGCAGGTCGTTTTCAAGCAGTATTACGGTATTGCTGTCCGCAAGCGGCGTAAACACCGCCATCGCCTCCTTAAAGCTGGAAACGACGTAAACGTTTTTACCGTCAAAATCCGCGGCTTCGACGCCGTCCCTTAACGGGCGGGAACGATTTTTGCCGACAAGGATTATTATATCACAATACTTTGCGGCTTCAAGACCCAAAGCATAGTTACATTCATATTCCCGTTCGCCGAGTTCGATAAGTCCCGGTGTTACTATTATTTTCCGCATACCCTCAAACGAGCCGAGAACGCGCACCGCGCCGAGACTTCCCTCGGGGTTTGCGTTGTACGCGTCGTCTATAAGCACCGCCTTGCCGTAGCTTTTGAGTTCAAGCCTATGCTCCGTCGGTTTGAGTGAGGATATTGCAAAGGCTATGTCCTTAACGCTCACTCCGAGACGGTAGGCGCACGCCGCGGCAATAACTATATCGTTAATGCTGTGCGTACCGAGCAGACGGGTCGTAACGCCGACGCGTTCGCCGCCAAGGCACAGGTCGAAGGACGAACCGTATCTTGAATAGGAAATATTTTCGGCGCGGAATTCGCAGCTTTCAGCGGTTCCGCAAAGAATATAACCGTTTTTATCAATTCGGTTGGTTATCTCGGCACAGTCGCCGTTTACGAAGACCTCGCCGTTTTTCGCCTTAACCGCGTCCGACAGCTCAAACTTGGTTTTAAAGACATTATCGACCGACTTGAAGGTATCGAGGTGCTGGGGTCCGACCGCGGTTATAATCCCGTAATCGGGATCTGCTATGTCGCACAGTTCCTTAATATCGCCGATATTTTTAGCGCCCATTTCGCAGATAAACACCTGCGTTTGCGGCTGTATCTGCTCTCTGACAGTTCTTACAACGCCCATCGGAGTATTAAAGCTCTTAGGGGTTGCGACAACATTGTATTTTTCGCTTAAAATCCTTTTAAGTATAAATTTGGTGGTAGTCTTGCCGTAGCTCCCCGTAATTCCTATAACGGTAAGGTCGGGACATTCCTTTAAAATACGCTTTGCGTCCCTAACGTAGGCGGCGGCAAAAGCCTTTTCAAACGGAAGCGTTACCGCCCAGCACAAAAACGTAAGCAGCGGCGTAACGACCGAAAGCATAAACAGCAAAATCACACCTATTTCACCCGTGAGCGTTTCGGGGAAAAGGCAGTAAAGCAGTATGAATATCAGCATTATTACCGCGGCGGCGGCATAAAGCCTTTTAACGCGTGAGGTGAACACCAGCTTTTTTATCGACTTCTTTTGAATATTTACTGCGCTGACTATTCTGAAACCGAGTATAAACGCAATTAAAACGCCCTGTTCGGTGTACTTTTCCGACGTATAAAGCACGGACGAGGCGCAAAACAGTATTGAAAGCACGGCGAGAATTACCGCGAACGAGTCTTTAAGCCAACCGAAATACCTTGACGGAAAGTAAGAATTTTGCTGTAACATCTGAAACTGCCTTGTAAGCGAAAACAGCGCCGACGCGGCGGAAAGAATCATAGTAATCAACAGAATGTAATTCATTATATCACCTTATAAAACTTCTTAAAATGGCGCTTGCCTCATACGGGCGTTCGCAGAACGAATAATGCCCCGTTCCCTTTATCACGCAAAGACCTGCGTCGGGAATAAGAGATTCAATTATTTTAGCGTCGCTCAAAGGCGTTGCGGTATCGTTCTCACCCCATATAAGCAGGGTCGGACATTTTATATTAGGCAAAAGTCCGCGCAGGTCGGTATTCACAAGCGACACCATTGTTTTTCTTAGCACCTCGGGCGCGGCGTTGTAGTCAGCCGAGCCGTAGTGGCGGCGGGCTTTATCAAGCAGCACCGCCGAATGATTTTTAATAACAGGGAGCGTTAAAACCCTTTTAATAGCCTTAAAGCTCTTAGCGCGCATTTTCTGCTTTGCGTTTTTTTTAGGAATAAGACCCGCCGAGTCGAGCAAAACTATTTTAGGCGGAGACATCATTCCCGTGCCGACGAGCTTTAAAATGACCCTGCCGCCGTGCGAATGGCCTATAAGTATCGGATTTTCAAGACCCACCGCCGAAATAAATTTTTTGACAAATTCACAGTAATCGTCAATATTCCACGGCGTTTCCATAGTATCCGAACCGCCGCAGCCGGGAAAATTCAAGGCAACGGTACGGCACCTGTCGGAAAGGGCGGCTATGACACCCTTATATACGTCATAAGACGAACCCCAGCCGTGAAGAAGCAGAACGGGGATACCGCTGCCGCTGTCGGTATACTGAATTTTAAGACCGTCTATAACTGTCTCCGTAAAAGACCAACTCCCCATATAACTATACTAACGCAATGCTATTATACCAAATTATACTTAAAAAAAGAAGTTTTTTTTCAAAAAACATTATTTTAGGCAAAAAAGGTGTTTTGTCTGTTTACTTTTTTTGAAACTTGAAGTAAAATTAAACCAACGAAAGGAGTGTTTTACTTGGCAAAATTGCTTGTTGATGAAATACGCAAAACCGAAAAGCAGGGCGGCGAAATTATAGCCGCCGCCGAAAAAAAAGCAAAGGAAATTCAAAGCCGCGCTTCAAGCAACGCTGAGAACGAACTGCAAAAAAAGCTGTCTGACGCTGAACAAACAGCCGCGTCGCTGACAGAAGAAGCAAAAACCGCGGCAAAGCAGATAAAGGAAAACGCGGCTGCCGAAGCTAAAACGCTTTGCGACGATTTGAGAAAGAACGCGCAAAATAATTTTGAAGCGGCGGTTGACGCGGTTGTAAACTTACTGAAATAGTCGGTAATAAGTGTGGTGATGATTTTTGGCTAAACTTAAATGCAAGCTGGTAAGCATATATGCTCCGAGGGAAAGCTCGCACGCCCTTATGAAACGGCTTCAAGAAATGTCGGTTATTGATATTGACACAGCCGCCAAGGACGAGCAGACGTCAGCTGTTCCCGAGGGCTTTGAGAAAAGCGATACCGCATACAAATCGGATATGTACGAGCGGTTTGCTCAATCGGCGGACGGAGCATTAAAAATACTGAACGCACGCCATCCCGAAAAGAAGGGTTTAAAATCTATGCTTTCGGGTCCGCGCGAGGTAACGCCCGACGAATTTTACCTGAACGAGCAGGACATTAAAGAGCGGCTTTCCTACATCGGCGATATTGAAAAATTTGACCGTTTGATAGCCGAACAAACAGCCGAAAAGCAACGGTTACGGCTGACAGCGGAGCAGATGAAGCCATGGGAGGGTCTTGACGTGCCTCTTTCCTTTTCGGGAACCGCAAAAACCGCCGCCTTTATCGGCACGATCAGCGGTGTTTACGGACTTGACGGTCTGCTTTGCAAAATTGCGGAACTAGCGCCGACTGCGGAGGTCTACGGCGAGATAGTTAATACTGCTTCGGACAGTACATATATCTTTATATGCTGTCCGAAATCACAGAGTCAGGACGTTGAAAACGCTTTACGCGAGCTTTCCTTTGCAAGACCGTTTCAGATAACCTCTAAAACCGCAAAGGACAAGATAGCCTCCAAATTAAGCCGAATGGAAGACTGCGAAAAGCGGATAAAAGAGGCTTCCGACAAGATAAAGGAGCTTACCCTATATCGGCGGGACATTGAACTTTTTTACGACTACTGCCGCGTGCGCGCGGACAGGTATAAGGCGATGGGCGAAATTGCCCACACCGCCCACACGGTAATGATAAAGGGATACATCACCGAGCGCGATCTGCCTTATCTTGAAAAAACGCTTAATAAGGATTTTACGGTGGTTATCGAGGCGCAGGACGCAGACGAGAGCTTGGCTCCCGTGACCTTAAAAAACAACGCCTTTGCAAGACCTGCCGAAACGCTTGTTAAGATGTATTCCCTGCCCGGTCCTAAGGACATTGACCCGACGTTTATAACAGGATTTTTCTACTATTTATTCTTCGGAATGATGTTTTCCGACGCGGGCTACGGACTGATTATGATATTGGCGACAGCGTTTGCGCTTAAAAAGCTGAATCCTTCCCCCGCAATGAGACAGAGCTTAAAGCTGTTTAACTACTGCGGAATTTCCACTTTTGTCTGGGGACTTGTTTACGGCAGCTTTTTCGGCGACAGCATTGCCGTTATAAGCGAAAACTTCTTCGGACACAGAGTGGCGCTCCCCGCGCTTATCGACCCGATGAACGGCGACGCCGTTACGATGCTGATACTAAGCCTTATTTTGGGGCTTATAGAAATAATCGTTGGACTTTGCGCAAAGTTTGCCACCTGTATTAAAAACGGTGACCGCGCGGGCGCGTTTTTCGACGCGGGACTGTGGATAACGACCCTTTTAGGTTTAGCCGTTATGGCGGCAGGCTTCCTCATAGCGCCGATTCTCAAAAATATCGGTATTTGGGTGACGATAATTTCGGTCGTAGGGCTTGTGCTGACGCAGGGGCGCGATAAGAAAAATCCGATAGCAAGGCTGTTTTCGGGAATAATATCGCTTTACGATATAACAAGCTATGTAAGCGATCTGCTTTCTTTTTCAAGACTTATGGCATTGGGTCTTACCACCTCCGCAATGAGCGCGGTATTTAATATGCTCAGCGGAATGGGCGGCAGAACCGTAGGCGGCGTGATTATGCTTTTGATAATCTTCCCGCTCGGTCACGCCATTAACTTCGGTCTTAATGTTCTCGGCGCTTATGTTCATACGCTGAGACTTCAATATGTCGAGCTGTTCTCAAAATTCTACGAGGGCGGCGGCAGAGAATTTAAGACTTTTACGCTTAATTCAAAATATACCGATTTAAGCGTTCAAAATTCAAAGGAGGAAAATTAAAATGACATTAGGTACTGTTTTGGCGCTTGTAGGCGCGGCATTTGCAACAATTTTCGCAGGAATAGGCTCCGCAAAGGGCGTAGGAATGGCGTGCGAGGTAGGTATGGGAGTGCTTTCGGAGGACTCTTCAAAATTCGGTAAAATGCTCGTTTTGGAGCTTCTGCCAGGCACACAGGGACTTTACGGATTTATAGTTTCCTTTATCGTTCTTACCAAAATCGGAGTATTCGGCGGATTACAGCAGCTTACCCTTTCAAACGGACTTATGATATTTGCAGCTTGCCTGCCGATAGCGTTCGGCGGTCTTATGTCCGCTATATCGCAGGGCAGAGCGGCAGTTGCTGGCATTTCGCTGTTCGCTAAGGACGACAGCGCTTTCCCGAAGGCGCTTGTATCTATAACGCTTGTTGAGATATACGCACTTTTGGCATTCCTTATCTCGTTCCTTACCGTTATTCTTCTTTAACTCCATAAAGGGTGAAGATTATGACATCAAGTGAAAAAATACTTGCGGGCATATTAAAGGACGCGCAGGACAGCGCGGACGGAATTATCGCCGACGCCGAGAAAAAGGCGCAGGAAATACGCTCGGGCATACTTGACGGTGCCGACACGCGCTGTGACAAAATAATTGCGGAAGCAAAAAAGCAAGCCGAAGCCGCCGTAAGCAACGGCAATTCCGCCGCAACGCTTATAAAGCGCGACCTTATGCTTAAAGAAAAAAGCGCCCTAATAAACGAGGTTTTAAACGCCGCCGCCGAAAAAATAAACGGACTTGACGACGAAGAATACTTTGAGTTTCTTATCGGAATAGCAAAAAACAACCGTATGAACGGCAACGGCGAGGTTTTCCTTTGCGAAAAAGACCTGAACCGCAAAACCGATACGTTTAAAGCGGAGCTTGAAAAACTTGGTCTGACCGTTAATGGCAGCCCTGCCGATATAAACGGCGGTTTTATTCTCAAATACGGCGACATTCAGATGAATTGCGCAATATCCGCGCTTATACACGAAAAGCGCGAAATACTTACCGATAAGGTAAACCGTATACTTTTTGCAAAATAAAAGGTGGGTGAAAAAATGGCAGTCAAATCCTGCGGATTTGCAGTAGGCAATTTGAGAGCAAGGGAAAACACGCTTTTAAAGCAGTCGGATCTTATTCGATTTGCTTCGGCAAAGGACGTTTCCGAGCTTGGCACTATGCTGCGCGACAAGGGTATAGGCGACCAAGCGTCAAACACGTCAGTTCCCGAAATGCTCCGTTACGAAAACGAAAAGCTGTTTAAATACCTTATGGACATAGCCCCCGACGTTTCGCTTTTTGAGCCTTTTTTATATGAAAACGATTTTCACAATATGAAAGCGGTCTTAAAGGCGGTAATTAAAAATACGGGATATGAAAAAATGATACTTTCCCCCTCTCTCATACCCCCTGAACTGTTTGAAAAGGCTTTTTCGGAAAAGCGATTTGATATTCTTCCCGACTATGTAAGAAGCACCGCCGAACAGGCGTATTCGGTCATTACGCAAAGCGGCGACCCCCAGCTTTGCGACGGAATTATAGACGCAGGCTGTATGGCGGCTCAGACCGAGCGCGCGAAAACTGCCGACAACCGCATTATATCCGAGATAATCGCGGTGAGCGTATTCTATAAAAACATAAAAACAGCTCTGCGCGCCGCAAGAGCGCGCAAAAGTGCCGATTTTTTGGACAAAACCGTTACCGAAACGGCTTATCTTAAAAAAGAGCGCATAGTAAAAGCCGCGTTGCAGGGTGAGGACGACGTTCTTGAACTGCTCTCGACCGTCACTAAGGCGGGCGGCACCGCGGCGGCAGAATATTACCGCCGCAGTCCGAGCGAGTTTGAAAAGTATGTTGACGACCGAATTACCGCCGCCGCAAAAAATTGCAAAACGGTCACCCTCGGCGTAGAACCGCTTATAGGCTATATGCTTGCGAAAAAATCCGAAATAAAGGATATACGGATAATATACAGCGGCATCAAAACAGGTGCCGACAGCGAAATAACAACCGAAAGGCTGCGTGAGCTTTATGGTTAAAATTGCAGTTATGGGCGACGCCGAAAGCATTAAAGGCTTCGCCGCCGTCGGTCTTGAAACCTTTACCTGTGAGGACGACGAAAAAGCCGCCGAAACCTTAAAAAGCATTGAAAACGCGGGTTACGGCATAATCTATATAACCGAACGCTTGGCAACGGTGCTTAAAAAAGAAATCCAAAAGCTCGACAAACGGCTTACGCCGTCGGTGGTGGCAATACCAGGCGTTTTAGGCAACACGGGAATAGGCACCGAACTGCTTAAAGAAGCGGTGGAAAAAGCAGTCGGCTCGGATATTATTTTCAATAAATAATAAGGAGATATATGTATGACCAAAGGAACGATAACCAAGGTCGCAGGACCTCTTGTAATCGCCGAGGGTATGCGCGACGCGAATATGTTCGACGTTGTAAGGGTGAGCGACAAGCACCTTATCGGCGAAATAATAGAAATGCACGGCGATAAAGCGTCAATTCAGGTTTATGAGGAAACAGCGGGATTGGGTCCTGGCGAACAGGTGGTATCAACAGGCAAGCCGTTGAGCGTTGAATTAGGTCCTGGATTGATAGGCTCTATCTTTGACGGAATTCAGCGTCCGCTTGCGGAAATTATGAAGGTAAGCGGAACCAATCTTCAAAGAGGCGTTGAGGTTCCGTCCCTTTCAAGAGAGAAAAAGTGGCATTTCACCCCCGATTTAAAGGTCGGCGACGAGGTGGTTTCGGGCGACTGCGTAGGCACCGTGCAGGAAACCGCAATAGTTAAACATAAAATAATGGTGCCCGATAGAATAAGCGGCAAAATAGCCGAAATTTCCGAGGGCGATTTTACCGTAGAGGATACCGTATATAAAATAGAAACATCAAACGGCATAAAGGAATTTACGCTTGTTCAGTCCTGGCCTGTCCGCGTTGGCAGACCGTATAAACGCAAATTATCCCCCGATATTCCGCTCGTTACGGGGCAGCGTGTTATAGACACCCTTTTCCCGATAGCAAAAGGCGGCGTTGCGGCGGTTCCCGGTCCTTTCGGCTCGGGCAAGACCGTGGTTCAGCACCAGCTTGCAAAATGGGCGGCGGCGGATATAATCGTTTACATCGGCTGCGGCGAACGCGGCAACGAAATGACCGACGTTCTTAACGAATTTCCAGAGCTGCGCGATCCGCGCACGGGCAATTCGCTTATGGAGCGCACCGTGCTTATCGCGAACACATCCGATATGCCTGTTGCGGCGCGCGAAGCCTCTATCTACACGGGCATAACAATAGCAGAATATTTCCGCGATATGGGTTATACCGTGGCATTAATGGCTGACTCCACCTCACGCTGGGCAGAGGCGCTGCGTGAAATGTCGGGCAGACTTGAAGAAATGCCAGGCGAGGAGGGCTATCCCGCATACCTCGGTTCAAGACTTGCACAGTTCTACGAGCGCGCGGGGCGCGTTATAGTAAACGGCTCTTCTGAAACCGAGGGCGCGCTTTCGGTAATCGGCGCGGTATCGCCCCCCGGCGGCGATATTTCCGAGCCTGTTTCCCAGGCAACATTGCGTATAGTAAAGGTTTTCTGGGGACTTGATTCCTCGCTTGCATACAAGCGCCACTTCCCCGCAATAAATTGGCTTACGAGCTATTCGCTCTATGCCGATTCGCTGTCTGACTGGTTCAACGAAAACGTTGCAAAGGATTGGTATGCGCTCCGCGGCAGACTTATGACGGTACTGCAAGAGGAAGCCGAGCTTGAAGAAATAGTAAAGCTCGTCGGAATGGACGCGCTTTCCGCCCCCGACAGGCTCAAACTCGAAGCAGCGCGCTCTATACGCGAGGACTATTTGCACCAGAACGCGTTCCACGACACCGACACATATACCTCGCTTAAAAAGCAGTATTTGTTAATGAAACTGATACTTGCGTTCTACGACAGGTCAAACGCCGCTATAAACGACGGCGCCTCGATTGAAAAAATAGTTGCTATGCCCGTCCGCGAGAAGATAGGCAGATTTAAGTATGTGAAAGAAGACGAAATACAAAAATCGTTCGATGACATTTCGGCGGAGCTTGACAGCGATATTGACCGCGCCGTAAAGACTTCGGACGAGGATTAAGGAGGGAGTTTCAAATGCCTAAGGAATACAAGACCATAAGAGAGGTCGCAGGACCGCTTATGATGGTGAGCGATGTTGAAAATGTAAAGTATGACGAGCTTGGCGAAATAGAGCTTCCGAACGGCGAAACAAGGCGTTGCAAGGTGCTTGAAATAAACGGCACAAACGCCCTTGTTCAGCTTTTTGAGAACTCCGCGGGTATCAACCTTGCCGATTCAAAGGTTCGCTTTTTAGGGCGCGGAATGGAGCTTCCCGTATCGCCCGATATGCTTTCGCGCGTGTTTGACGGACTCGGCCACCCGATAGACGGCGGACCCGAAATAATTCCCGAAAAGCGTATGGACATCAACGGCAGACCTATGAACCCCGCGGCGAGAAACTACCCTCAGGAGTTTATTCAGACAGGCGTTTCCGCCATTGACGGACTTAACACCCTAGTAAGAGGGCAGAAACTGCCGATATTCTCGGCTTCGGGTCTTCCCCACGCCAACCTTGCCGCGCAGATAGCAAGACAGGCGGCGGTAAGGGGCGACAACGAGCAGTTCGCGGTTGTTTTTGCCGCAATGGGTATTACCTTTGAGGAGTCGAACTTCTTTATTGACTCGTTCAGGGAAACGGGCGCAATAGACCGAACCGTTATGTTTGTAAACCTTGCGAACGACCCCGCGATAGAGCGTATAGCGACCCCGAAAATGGCGCTTACCGCGGCTGAGTACCTTGCTTTCGACCTCGGTATGCAGGTGCTTGTTATTATGACCGATATAACCAACTATGCCGACGCTCTGCGTGAGGTATCCGCCGCGCGCAAGGAGGTTCCAGGCAGACGCGGTTACCCAGGCTATATGTATACCGACTTGGCAACACTTTACGAGCGCGCCGGAAGACTGCAAGGTAAGGACGGCTCTATAACCCTGATACCTATTCTGACAATGCCTGAGGACGACAAGACCCACCCGATTCCCGACCTCACGGGCTACATCACCGAAGGTCAGATAATACTGAGCCGCGAGCTTTACAGAAAGGGCGTTACTCCGCCTATCGACGTTTTGCCGTCGCTCTCCCGACTTAAAGACAAGGGTATTGGCAAGGGCAGAACCCGTGAAGACCACGCGGCTACAATGAACCAGCTTTTCGCCGCTTATGCGAGAGGTAAGGACGCAAAGGAGCTTATGGTCATACTCGGCGAGGCGGCTCTTACGGATATTGACAAGAAATACGCCGAATTTGCCGACAGGTTTGAAAAGGAGTATGTTTCACAGGGCTACAAGACCAACAGAACGATTGAAGAAACGCTCGACATAGGCTGGAAATTGCTTTCAATACTGCCGCGCAGTGAGCTTAAACGTATAGACGACGAACTGCTTGACCGTTATTACGGCAAGGTTTAAGGCGGTGTTTTTATGGCAGTGCTTAATGTTAATCCGACCCGAATGGAGCTGTCGCGGCTCAAAAAACAGCTAAACACGGCAACGAGGGGTCACAAGCTGCTCAAAGACAAGCGCGATGAGCTTATGAGACAGTTTCTCGATATGATAAGGGAAACAAAGGAACTGCGCGAACGCTTTGAGGAACAGCTTAAAAGCGTTAATGCAAGTTTTACGCTGGCTTCAAGCGTTATGTCCGACGAGGAGCTTGACACCGCTTTATTTATGCCGAAGCAGGAGGTCTACCTCGAAACAGGCACTAAAAACGTTATGAGCGTTGACATACCGAAGTATGATATTAAAACGCGCACAAGCGAAAAAACCGATATTTTCTCATACGGCTTTGCTTCAACGAGCTTTGAGCTTGACAATGCGGTAAGCGGCCTGTCGGAGCTTTTACCGACTATGTTGGAGCTTGCCGAAAAGGAAAAATCGGTTAAGCTGATGGCTGATGAAATTGAAAAGACCCGCAGGCGCGTAAACGCGCTTGAACACGTGCTTATTCCGCGCTACACCGAGACGATACATTTCATTTCAATGAAGCTCGAAGAAAGCGAACGTTCAAGCCGCGCAAGGCTTATGAAGGTCAAGGATATGATGATAACCAAGCAGATAGAATATCTAACTTCACACCCCGACGCGGTAAGCTAGACTTAAAGTTTAGATATTAGATACTAAATGTCGGTGTGCTTCGCACCTATAATAATTCGCAATTCGTAATGCGCAATTCGTAATTAAATTATCCGTTTAACGGAATAAAAAATTAGAGTTTAGCAATAATAAAATTGAAAAATTTACAGGCTCCCTCTGACGAGGGAGGCAGGTATATCAATCTTATTTTACCTTGCTAAACTCTAATTTATTTTTTTCTGTTAAGTTCCTTAGTTCTTCTTTCTATTTCTCTTGATAAATTTATTCCTGCTATAAAGCCCATTTGAAAATATGTTTCTCTTATAACTGTTTCGCGGTCTGCTATTACAGCAAAAACTTCGTCACGCTCTCTCATGCTTTCAAAATGCCCCTCCAAAAAGTCGTCGGTTTGCTTTTCCGCTTTTTTTACAGCCGTTTCAAAATCTAAATCTTCTCTTTCTGTAACCAACTCACCGCCGCCGATAAGAAAATTACTTAACTCAGACAACTTACATCTTTTCATCATATCCGAAAATTCCATATTTTTACCTCACCTTGATTTATGTTGTTTTTGTATACGATATTACACAAATGTACTGTTTAAGTACATTAAAATTGTATCATATAGATTTGTATAAAGCAACATCAATATGTACCAAAATGGAACATTTATTTTTGTGCGATGTGCTATAATGGAACATAAGGCGGTGGTTTTATGTACGGTGAGCGTTTAAGACAAGCAAGAAAGCAAAAGCACTTATCACAGGTGAGTGTTGGTATAAAACTTAATACTACGCACGCTACTATTTCAAGATATGAGAACGGTAAACTTGAACCCAATCTAGATACATTAAAAGCTCTATGCAAACTCTACAACGTTTCAGCAGACTTTATACTCGGCTTGAATGACGAATAGCAAAAAAACTGTTAATTTAACCCACTACCTACCGTTCGCCACGCACAGAAAAGCAAGCAGTTTTTTATCAAGAAAATGGCTCCCCTCTTTTTGATAGAGGGGAGCCTTCTAACATCTAATGTCTAATATCCAACGTCTAAATAAGGTACAATCCCGATTTAAGCACAACAAATCTGCAATCTGCCGCGCGGATATACTGGTAAACGGGTTCGTCAAAGGTTTCATAATCGAAAACGCTGTAAGAGTTAAGGTTTACCTGTATTAGCTTGTTGGAGCCGACGTTGCTTATCATAGCGTTATCGCCGTCAACAAACATATCGTTTGGTTTTGAAAACGGCGAACGCACGCCGCCTATCCGAAGTTCCTCACGCATAGTTGTAAGATTAAATTTCAAAATAACGTTGGATTCCGAATAGCACGCCCAAAGGGTATTTTTGTGCATAGCAATATCCGACGGCGCCTGATTGCGGTAACGCAGGTCGCCCGTCCAAACAGGTGTTGCGTCAACATCGGCAAGGCAAGCTCTTCCGTCAGGCTCCAACAAAAAGACCTTATTATTCGGAAGAATTATGGACTTTGTCATTATATAATTATCGCACAGAGCCGATATTGCCTTATAATTATTTCCGAATTTTGTGAGCAGATAGATATTCTTTGCGACATCGGTAAATCTGCCGTTTTCAAACGAAATCATTTTATAGGCGACGACCACGCGTTCGTCTATCGTATCCTTGCAGTAGGAAAATATGATACCGTTTGAAAGCGGCATCATTTCATATACTTCCCCCGAAAATACCTTTTTCATAAACCGACCCCCTGCAAAGCTCCCGCTTCGTACATTTTTTGCGCGCCGAGCAATATACCTGCGTGCGCGCTGTGAAAATTAATTCCGCCCTGCATCCAAGCGGCAAACGGCGGTCTTAACGGTCCGTCTGCCGAGAACTCGACCGACGAGCCCTGAGTGAACGCGCCAGCCGCCATTATAACCTTGTCGGTATAACCTGGCATATCCCAAGGCTCGGGAACAACGAAAGAGTCAACGGGCGCGCCCGACTGTATACCCTGACAGAAAGCTATAAGTCCCTCGGCGGTGTTTAGGGTAACGCACTGGACTATATCTCCCCTTTTTTCCTTGTAACACGGGGTGACGGCAAAGCCGAGCATTTCAAACAGAGCCGATGCGTAAACCGCTGTTTTCAGCGCCTCGCCCACCACGTGAGGAGCATTGAAAAGTCCTAAATAAAGCTCGCGGCTGTGACCGAGGGTAGCGCCTATTTCTCTGCCCACCCCCGCACAGGTAAGGCGGTGGGCGCATTTTTCTATAAGTTCGCGCTTGCCTGCAATATATCCGCCCGTAGGCGCAATACCGCCGCCAGGATTTTTTATAAGCGAGCCTGCTATAATATCCGCGCCGACTTCAAGCGGTTCGCGCTTTTCGGTGAACTCACCGTAGCAGTTATCAACCATTATTACCGAATCGGGGCTTACCTCGCGCACATTTTTGCAAAGCGACTCAATATCGCTGACGGTAAGGCTCGGTCTTAACGAATACCCTCTTGAACGCTGTATATAAGCCATTTTATAGTTATCGTTTTTGAGCACTTCGCGTATGGCTTCTATATCGGGGCGGCCATTTTCATCAAGCTCAACCTGATGATATTCAACGCCGAAATCGGCAAGAGAACCGTCGGTTACCTCGTCTATGCCGAAAACGCCTGTTATGGTGTCGTACGGTCTGCCCGTCAGACACAGCACCTTATCGCCAGGGCGCAATATTCCGAAAAGCGCAACGGTCAGCGTGTGCGTACCCGAAACAAAATTGTGGCGCATAAGTGCGTCCTCGGCACACATACAGTCCGCCATTACCTTTTCAAGCACCTCTCTGCCGCGGTCATCATAGCCGTAACCCGTGGTACCAGCCATATACGCCTCGCTAACGCCGTTTTTTATAAAAGCCGAAAGCACCTTTAATTGGTTAAATTCAGCGGTATCTTCAATTTCGCCAAAGCGCTCACGGCAAAGGTCAAGCGCGCGCCTGTCAAGCTCGCAAAGCGCCGAATCAATATTAAAAAAGTTATTCACATTCATCTGTTTTCACCCAACTGCCGACCTCGTAAAGTCGGCAAAATCCGTATTTTTCGTAAAATCCCGTTATATTTTCGCGGCAGTATGCCAACACTCTTTGTCCACGGCTTTTTTGAAGCGCCGCGGTAAGAGCCAAACCGCCGTAGCCTTTTTGCAGGCTCGCTATTCCGTTTAACAGCGCATATCCGCCGCTTTTTAACCAGACAGCCGCGCATTTATCCTTTAACGCAAAGCTGTCAAGCAGTCCGCGGTTTTTCCGCCTGCAATAATCGGTTGCAAAATGCCCGTATTCGGGCAGATACAGCCCCGCTTTAAAAAATATATCATAAATTTCCTTGCTTGAAAGCCCGTCTCCCTTTGTTTCGCCGCTGTTTTCAGGACTTGCTGCCATAACGCAAGCCGTACCGAACGGAGTTAAACCGATTTTTTCAAGGGTTTCACTATCGCTGAACACACTGCTCGGAGCAAGCATATTCACGAACTGCGCAAGCTCGTCCGTATCGGCGCCGTTGTTCCAAACGGTCATATCGGAGTCCGCCATTGATATAAAAGCGCGCCCGTTATCCTGCTCCCAGAACATAACCGACCCGTCTGACGGGTAGCACTCGAAAAGACCGCGTATTTTTATAAGCTCCGCCCTGTCGCAAAACACCGACGGTATATTTTCGGCAACCCTTATCATTCCGCTTTTTCGCCGCAGATACCGTTTATCATATATCTTGCAAGATTATATGCCGACTCAATATCCGTTTTATCGGCAACGCAGGAAGCCGAATGAATATAGCGGCACGGCACCGAAATTGCAAGCGTTCTCACACCGCCGCGGCTTAAATGCACAGCGCCCGAATTGTTGCCGCCTGCAACGGCGCGCTTAGGCTGGCACTTTATACCGCTTGAAAGCGCATAATCGTAATATTTCCTGTCATAAACGGTCGCGTTGTCCATAAAGGACACCGCCGCGCCGTCACCGAGACAGCACACCTGTTTTTCGGCGCAAACGCCCGAAATATCGGCGGCGGTAGTGGCTTCAAGCACTATCGCGCTGTCTGGGTCAAGCGAATAAGCGGCGGTCTTTGCGCCGCGAAGCCCTATTTCCTCCTGAACCGAGAAGGACGCGTCAAAATCATAGTCGCTTTCTTCCTTTAAAAGCCTTATCAGTATAGCACAGCCTGCGCGGTCGTCAATGGCTTTTGAAATTATTTTATCGCCCGTATCCTCAAATTTTCCGCACATAACGGCGCGGTCGCCCACCGTTACCGCTTTCAGCGCCTGCTCTTTATTCAAAGCGCCTATATCTATATAAAGGCTGTTCACATCGGGCAGTTTTTTAGCCTCGTCACCCTTTGAAAGATGTATCGGTCTGCAACCGATAACGCCGTTTATCTTACCGTTTATGCGAACGCGTCTTGCGAGAAGAACCGCGGTTTCAATGCCGCCGACGGTTTTGAATTTTAAAAATCCGTCCTCGGTAATATCGGTGATAATAAGCCCCACCTCGTCGGTATGAGCGTCAACCAGCAGCCGCCTTTCGGAGCGGTTTTTGCCCTTTTTGTGAACCAATATATTGCCGAGCGCGTCAACTTTGTATTCGCAATGCCCCTCTATCTCGGATATTATAAAATCACGGACGGCGTTTTCATCGCCCGAAGTTCCGTCAAGCTCGCACAGCTTTTTTAAAAGCTCAATCACCGAGAACACCTCCCGAAAGGATATACTTTTCAAGAATGTCGCAGACGTTCGCTATATCGCGCACATCGACAAGCTCCGCACCCGTGTGCATATTCCTGAGCGGTATGGACACTATTCCCGTGCGCACTCCGCCCTTGGTGACCGATATAACATCGCCGTTTGTGCCTGTTCTGCCGCCCATTACTTCGGTTTGATATTCGTTCCCGAGTTCTTCGGCGCACTCGCAGAGCCTGCGGCTTATTTCTTTATCCAAAACGGGAGAAATGCCTATCATCGCGCCGTGGGACACCTTACCGCAGTCGTCAGGTGAAATATCGGGTCCGTCGCCGAAGCTGACGTCTATCGCTATCGCCTCGTCGGGTTCTACCGAGAATGTAGCTGTTTTCGACCCTCTCAGTCCCAGCTCCTCGCCGTCGCTCAATACAAACGCAACATTGTGCGGGAGCTTTTTATCGGAAAGCCGCTCGGCAAGCTCCAACAGGCAGACAACGCCTGCGCGGTCGTCAAGCGATTTACCCGTAACTATGCTTTCAAAAAGGCTCGCGGGCTGTACGTCGTAGGTCACATAGTCGCCGACCGACACAATTTCCTTCGCTTTTGAGCCGAGAGCAGTATCTATCTTTAATTTGGAAATATCGTCATACTCGGCTTCACCGCTTGAAAGGTGCGGCGGAGTACTGCAAAAAACCGCTTTAATATCACGCTTGCCGTGAACGGTAACCCTTGCCGCGGGGAGCGTTCTTAAATCAATACCGCCCGATTTTGCAACGGTGATAAACCCGCCGTCATCAACATCGGTGACTATCATTGCAACCTCGTCAATATGCGCGTCAAGCATTAAAGTCTTGTCCGACGCGCCTTTAATAAGGCCGATAACGGTAAGGTTATCGGTCTTTTCGGTGCGAGCGTATTTTGAAAGTATTTCGTAGGCTGTGTCGGCCGCCGTCTTCACCGTTCCGACGGCAGATTGCTCCGACAAGCGCATAAGAGTTTCCTTAATATCCATTATAGCTTATTTACCAATTCCTTGAAATGATTTCCGCGCGCCATAAAGTTCGGGAAAGCGTCAAAACTCGCGCAGGCAGGGCTTAAAGTAACAATATCGCCGCTTACCGCGTTTTTGTGTGCCTCTGATACCGCTTCGTCAATATCCTTTACGCGGATTATTTCGGGTACGCCGTTGTAATTTCTGTCGGCGCGAACCGCCTTTTCAATTTTATCGGCAGTATTGCCGCAGAGATAAAGCGTTTTCACCCTGTCAATTATATACGGCACCATAGGTTCAAACGGGATATGCTTATCATATCCGCCAGCGATAAGAATTACCTTTTGGTCAAAGGCTTTAAGTCCCGCTATTGTTCTTGTGGGGCTTGAAGCGATAGAATCGTTAAAGTATTTAACGCCGTTTACCTCGCGCACAAACTCAATGCGGTGTTCAACGCCCGTGAACTCCTCCGCTACCTTGCGTATAGTATCAACGCCGACATATCCCCAAACCGCGGAAATAGCGGCAAGATAGTTGGCAACGTTGTGGTCGCCCAAAACGGTTATTTCACTGCGGTGCATCACGGGAACGTCAATTCCCCTGTAAGCCATGTGCAAAGTACCGTCGGTATCCAGCCACGCGCCGTTTTTAAGCGGTTTTTCCATACTGAAACTGAGCGACTGCCCCCTGACGTATTTTGAAAAACTTTTGGTTATATCATTGTCCGCGTTAAGAACGGTGCGGGAAAAGGCGTTTTGATGAAGAAGAATGTTTTTCTTGGCTTCAACATATTCGTCCATATCCTTGTGAATATCAAGGTGATTGGGCGCAACGTTGGTCACTACCGCTATGTCGGGGCTTTTGCGCATTGAAATAAGCTGGAACGACGAAAGCTCGACAACCACGAAATCGTCGGCAGTTACCTCCTCGATGATCGGCAGTAAGGGCTTGCCTATATTGCCGCCGACAAATACCTTTTTGCCCTCTTTTTCAAGCATTTTGGCAATAAGGGTTGTCGTGGTGGTCTTGCCGTCCGACCCTGTTACCGCAAAAATCGTCGCGGGGCAAAGGTCAAAGAATACCTCCATTTCGCTCGTCACGGCGATACCGCGTTTGCGCGCCGCTTCAAGCTCGGGAAGATTAAAGCTCATACCAGGGGTGCGAAATATTATATCCACTTCAAGCCTGTCAAGATACCCCTCGCCCAAACGGAGAACGGCGCCCGCGGCTTCTATTCTGTCAGCAAGCTCGCCTATCTGCTCGCGCGAACGGCGGTCGCAGGCGTATACCCGCGCGCCCTTTGAAAGAAAGTCAAGTATAAGCGGAGTGTTGCTCACACCGATACCGCACATTGCTATTTTCTTACCCTTTATTTGTTCAAAAAATTGTTTACAATCCAATCTGACTGCCCCCAAACAAGCGTATATATTAACACTAATATTATACTTATATTAGGCGGAAATATCAACCTTTATATACAAATTGCAAAACCTGCCGCGGTTTGCCCGCCCGACTGAATTTGCCCCGCCTATCAATATTGGTTTATTTGTGCCTTTTTTCAACATCTGAGAACGCGTCCTCCGCAATCTCAACGGCAAGACGGACATCGTCGTCGGTAATAGCCGCGTTCATAAAGTGGTTGTGGTGGGAGGTTATAAACAAGCCTCTTGCCACACACTCGGCAACCCATTCCTGATGAAGCATGAGGCTGTCGTCATTCGCTATTCGCAGATAGAACAGCGCAGGCTCGCCCGACACAACAAGGTCAAAGCCGTGTTCGGCGGCGGCCTTTTTAAAGCCGTCGGTCAGCTTTTCGCCCGTTTTTCTAAACAGGGTCGGCGTGTCAAGCTCCTTCATTTTGTTTATGCAGGCAATGCACGCAGCGAACGGCACGGCGCTCATCCAATACGAGCCTGTAAACGACAGCGAAGAAGCGGTCGCTTTCAAATGCTCACCTCCGCAGGCGGCGGACATATTATATCCGTTTGCAAGCGCCTTGCAGAAGCAGATTATATCCGCTTTAAAGCCGTAATAATGGTCGCTTCCCGCAAGGTCAAGGCGGAAGCCTGCGCGCACATCGTCAATTATAAGGAGCATACCATGCTTGTCGCAAAACTCTCTTACCTTTCGCCAGCTTTCGCGGTCGGCGCACTTGTTATCGTAGAAATTTCCGTGGTCGTAGGGCTGCGCTATCAACGCGGCAACGTCGCCGCCGCATTCGTCATAAGCCGCCTGCATAGCGTCAATATCAAACCAAGGAAGAACAACGTTGTTTTTTACGTCGTCGGGCAGTATTCCCGGATAGTCGGCTTTCATTGCCCATTGGTCGTTGCCGTGGTAATATCCGTTGAAGAAGAACAGCTTTTTCTTGCCCGTAAACGCTCTCGCGCAGAGAACGGCAAAGGTCGTAGCGTCGGTTCCGTTCTTCATAAAATACGCCCAATCGGCGCAGGCAACGGTATCGGTAAGCAGCTCGGCGCACTCGACCATTTTATACGACGGCGCAGTGGTACAGTTGCCGTACTGCATTTGTTTGAGTGCCGCCGCGTCAACGTCGGGGTCGCGGTAGCCGAGTACGTTCGGACCGTAAGCGCACATAAGGTCAAGATAACGGTTGCCGTCCATATCCCAAAAATAAGTGCCCTCAGCCTTAGAGCTTATAAGCGGCCAGTTTTCAAGCGGAAGAAACAGTCCCTCCGACGGGCCGAGATGCCCGTATACGCCCGAGGGGATAACCTTTAAAGCGCGGTCGAACCACTCGCGGCTTTTTGTATGTTCATATTTAGGAAATTTACTCATCACGATACCTCCTATCCCAGATAGACCGCAACTCTGTCAAGTATGCGGTTGACGTTATCTACCATCGACAACATTCCCGCAAGGCGTATGTTGCCCTTGCACATTTCATTTATTGTTGAGACCTTGCCCGCGAAAAGTCCGTTCGCAAGTTCAAGTGTCGCAAACTCCATAATAGCGCGGGGGTTTTCTGCTTGACGTTTCACAGTTGTAAAGCGGTGATCCTTGACCGACACCGTGATATGCACGCTGTCCTTTATTCCAAGCGATATTTCGCCGTCCACCGTGTTATGCGCCGAGATTTTTGAAATGCTGTCGTTGTTCGCAAGTGCAGATATTGCGCCCGCTATCGTATACAGAGTAAGCAGCGTGCTTTCTTCAAAGAATTTCGGGTCCTTTAAATCCCCGTCGGACGGCTTTAAAAGCACCGTCAGCCTGTCGGTCAGCTTTGTGAACTGCCCCGTGAGAAAACCCAAAAGCGTGGGTATTCCCTTTACGGGAAGACCGGTCTTGCCCTCGTTTATCATAGTGTTGAATTTTTCGGGCGAAGCAAAATTCATCTTGCAGTTGCAGTCTGCGCTGCCCTCGGTCATTTTACAGCCGTTCTTTGAAAAGTTAAATGTGCAGCAGGGACCTCCCTTAACGTCAAAGCAAATTTTAACTTCTTTTTTGAGCGAGCCTAAAATTTCCTTTGCGGTGCTGTCCAGCTCGCAAAGATTTTCAAGAGTACCCAAAACACCGTACATATTTACGTACGCAAGAGCTTTTTGTTCTGTCATATTTTTTCCTCCTTAACAGAGTTATTATTCTGTTCGTCAAGCGAAAGCGAATAGCTTTTTGCAAATTCGTTTAAGAATATGTCGGCTTCGGGAAGACGCATATCCTCAATCGACTTCTTTGTTGAATCAAGCGCAACGGCAAATTCGCGGTTGCCCATACCCGTTTCCTCAATACACTTTATAAGCGCCGAAATTTTGTCAGCCGCCTTAACAAGCCGCTCAGTTTCGCCGTCGGGTCGGTAAAGGGGTATATATTCCGAACGAATATCGTCGGGAAGCATATCAAGAAGGCGGTCCTCCGCCGCTCTTTCAATGTCCTTGTATGCGTTTTTAATATCGGGATTGTAGTATTTTATCGGGGTGGGCATATCGCCTGTTATAATCTCCGACGTGTCGTGGAACATAGCTACCGCCGCGGCATAATACGGGTCGTAGCTTTTGCCGAGCCGCTTGTTCCCGATAACCGCGAGCGCGTGTGCCACAAAGGCGACCTCCAACGAATGTTCGCTGAGATTTTCGCCGCGTGTGTTGCGCATAAGCCCCCAACGGTATATGTATTTCATTCTTGAAAGCATAGCATAAAAATGATTGTGCATTATTTCACATCCTTTATTGAATATTATATCATTAACTGTTATAATATCAATATAAAGATTTAAAAAAGGATGTCGGAAATGGGATTTTCATACTCAAAACTTACTACCCTTAAACCGCAGAAGGAGCGCAGACTTTCAACTTTTTTGATTGCGTTGTTCGTTTCGGCGGCGTTTTTTGTGCCGTATATTATCTCGGGACACGGCTATTTTACCTTTTACGGTGATTTCAACGTCCAGCAGATCCCGTTTTATCAGCAATGCCACGCGGCGATAAAAAGCGGAAATATCCGTTGGAGCTGGCTTACCGACTTAGGCGCAAACTTCATCGGGTCATACAGCTTTTATCTGCTCGGCAGTCCGTTTTTCTGGCTGACGATACCTTTTCCGAATTGGATGGTCCCCTATCTTATGGGGCCGCTCCTTATCCTCAAATTTGCCTGCGCGGCGTTCACGGCGTATGTTTATATCAGGCGTTTCACAAAAACTCCCGCCGCGGCTCAGTTGGGCGGTCTTCTGTATGCTTTTTCGGGCTTTTCCGTTTACAACATCTTTTTTAACCACTTCCACGAGGCGATAATCTATTTCCCGCTTTTGCTTTTGTCGCTGGAACTGCTTTTGACCGAAAACAAGCGCGGACTGTTTGCGATAACCGTTGCGCTGTGTGCCGTTTCAAACTATTTCTTCTTTGTGGGAATGGCGGTTTTCACCGTTATTTACTACTTTGTAAGGGTTTTCTCGCACGCTTTGAAATTCAAGTTTTCAAGGTTTGCTGCCCTTGTGTTCGAGACTTTGCTCGGCGTGGATATCGCTATGTTTATACTGCTGCCGTCTGCTCTTGCGATACTTGACAACAGCCGCGTTTCAAACTTCCAATTCGGTTGGAACGCAATTATGTACGGCAAGGAGCAGATATATCTTAACGTTATCGAATGTTTCTTCTTCCCGCCCGATATTCCCGCAAGACCCGTTTTCTTCCCCAATGCCGACGTAAAGTGGTCGTCGCTCGGCGGCTGGCTGCCTGTTTTCAGTATGGTCGGCGTGTTCACGTGGTTCATATACAAAAAAGGCACGTGGCTCAAACGCGTAATGGGTATCTGCATTTTTATGGCTATGGTTCCCGTTCTTAACAGCGCGTTCTACGCCTTTAACAGCTCTTATTACGCGCGTTGGTTCTATATGCCTATTCTTATGATGTGTCTTGCAACGGTTATGCTTACAGAGGACAGCGAGGTTGACTGGACAAGCGGATTCAGGTGGACGCTGGGCATAACCCTTGCTTTCACGCTGACAATAGGACTGTATCCGCAAAAGGATTCCGACGGCAACATCACCTACGGTCTTTACACGCAGGACAGCAGTAATATGTATAAACTGCGTTTCTGGCTCACCTGCCTTATAGCGATAATCAGCCTTATCGTGCTGTATTTACTGCTGGGGCTTGTTAAGTCCAAGCGCAAGGAGTTCTACACTGCGTCTATCGCCTGCGTTTGCATAGTTTCGGTGATATACGGCAACGTGTTTATATCCGAGGGACGTTCGCACTCATACGAGATCGACTCGGTTATGATAGACCAGCTTATAGAGGGCAGCGTTGACCTTAAAGACAGCGACAAATACCGCGTAGATGTTTACGACGGGGTAGACAATACCTCAATGTATTTAGGTCTGCCAGGCATAAACGCCTTCCATTCGGTAGTGCCCGCCTCTATTATGGAGTTTTACAAATACGTCGGCGAAAAGCGCGACGTCGGAAGCCGACCCGAAACCGACAACTATGCGCTCCGCCCCCTGCTCTCGGTTAAATATCTGCTCAACCGAACAGGCGGAAAGAGCTTTGTCGATGAAGACGGCGAAACTGTAATGCCTGGTTACAGCTACGTTAAAACAAGCGGCGGCTATTATATTTACGAAAATGCAAACTATATACCCTACGGTTTTTCATACGATTACTATATGAGTACCGAATTTTGCGACGGCTACAACGCCGACAACCGCGCGGCTTTAATGCTTAAAGCAATGCTGCTTTCCGATGAACAGATAGAAAAATACGGTTATATGTTCGAGGGCAATATTGACACGCTTTCAGGCTCCGCCGCAAACTCCGAAACGAAAACGACCCTGTCGTTTTCAAAATACGCCGTGGCTTACGACTGCGCCGAGCGCGCCAAAACCAGCGCCGATTCGTTTGAGACCGACAACCAAGGCTTCACCGCAAAGGTAACGCGCGACAGCGACTCGCTCGTGTTTTTCTCGGTTCCCTACGACGAGGGTTGGAGCGCAACGGTAAACGGCAAATCGGTCGATATTGAAAAAGTAAATGTCGGATTTATGGCGGTCAAGGTTGAAAAGGGCGCAAGCACGATACGCTTTGACTATAACACCCCAGGGCTTTATTACGGCGTGCTGATTTCCGCGGCGAGCGTGCTTTTATACATTCTTTACCTGCTGTCGTCGCGTATGTGGATAAAAAATCACCCTGCCGAGACAGAATATCCCGAGGGCGATATACTTCTTGAAAAATGGCGCGAGGACGACGAAAATCAGGCTTATATCGAGCTTACCTTTGACGAAAACGCGCTTTCAAAACCGAGCATACTTGACGATGATACCGATTTTGAAATTCCGCATATAGACGGCGGCTTTAACGGTGGCTTTAAAATAAACCCCGACGCGCTTGACGATAAGGACGATAATGAGAATTGAAAAATAAATTAGAGTTTAGATGTTAGATGTTAGACGTCGGTGTGCTTCGCACCTGTAATAATTCGTAATTCGTAATGCGCAATTCGTAATTAAATTATCCGTTTAACGGGATAAAAAATTAGAGTTTAGCGGAAAAAATAAGATTGATATACCTGCCTCCCTCTGACGAGGGAGGTGGATTTTTGCGTAAGCAAAAAGACGGAGGGAGAGATTATTTCCGCATAAAAACACGTTTTTTTCTCTCCCTCAGTCAACTGCGTTGACAGCTCCCTCGTCAGAGGGAGCCAACGGCATTTTCAATTTTATTATTGCTAAACTCTAATTTATATTATTTTTTTCTGTTAAGTTCTTTTATTCTTCTTTCTATTTCTCTTGATAAATTTATTCCTGCTATAAAGCCCATTTGAAAATATGTTTCTCTCATAACTGTTTCGCGGTCTGCTATTACAGCAAAAATTTCGTCGCGTTCTTTCATACTTTCAAAATGCTCCTCCAAAAAGTCGTCGGTTTGCTTTTCCGCTTTTTTTACAGCCGTTTCAAAATCTAAATCTTCTTTTTCTATAACCAGCTCACCGCCGCCGATAAGAAAATTACTTAACTCAGACAACTTACATCTTTTCATCATATCCGAAAATTCCATATTAACACCTCGTTGTTTTGTGACCGCTGAATACTCTCTATGACAAATAGTATAAATTATAACTTTTGAAATGTGAACGCACTATACGGAAGTTATACCAACTATTAGTGATGATTTACCTTATTTTTTGTAAAAAAACAGGCAGTTCCAAATGGAATTGCCCGTTAATATATCTGTTTAACAACTCATAAATCTATGACGATAACAAATGCAACAATGCGCAACTAATATTCTTCTGAAAGCAAGAAATCGGCGACGTGCATTGTCTTGATACCTTGATAATTTCCTCCTGCAAAATCATCGGTGCGAAGCAGGTACTTCGGATAATTGTCACCAATTTCAAGAAGGCGGTCATATTCCCTCTTTTCGGTCTTTTCTGATTTGATTTCCTTGGTTATCTGAATATAAATCTTATCATTTTGTCTGGTAGCAATAAAATCAATTTCACCGTTTTGTGTTTTGCCTATATATACCTCGTAATCCCGACGAAGCAGTTCAAGATAAACCACATTTTCAAGCATAGCGGCAATACTTTGGTCGTTATAACCCAGAACGCTGTATTTGAACGAGCTATCAGCAAGATAGAACTTCTCTTGGGTTTTAAGCAGTTCCTTGCCTTGCACGTCATATCTTGAACAACGGTGCAGAATATAAGCATTTTCTAATTTTTCAAGATAATTATATACCGTTTCATTGTCTATTGCGCGATGCTCGGACTTAATATAATCGGAAATAGACTTCGCCGAGAACGTCTTACCTACATTGTCGAATACAAACTTTACCACACGCTCTAACTGATCAACCTTGCGAATTTGATTTCGTTTCACTATGTCTGAAAAGACGGTTGAATTATAAATATCACGAACAATGGTATAAGCGTCGTTCAGCGAATATTCCTGCAAATGTATTGCTGGGAAACCGCCGTACTTAATATAATTCACCAATTCCTTGTGAATGTCCTCTACCGTGCCATACCGTTTCTTAAACGTAAGATACTCCTCAAATGAAAGGGTGAATATACGGAAAGATACATAACGGCCTGTAAGATAGGTTGCTATCTCGGAGGACATCATACGGGAGTTGGATCCCGTAACATATATATCCACATTAAAATCCGTATTAATAGAATTAACTGTCTTTTCCCAAGATGATATTTCCTGAACTTCATCAAGAAACAAGTAGGTCTTCTCACCGACAGATAATCTCGTTTTAAGCATCTCGTATAACTGCTTTGCAGTCATATCATCATATTCCATTGAATCAAAGCGATAACTTACTATTCTTTCTTCTGGAATACCCCTCTTACGAAGTTCGTCCATTATCATCTGCATAATAGTAGACTTGCCGCAGCGGCGAACCCCTGTAAGAATTTTAACAAAAGAAGTATCGGTAAATGCCATTATTTTTTTTACATAATTTTCTCTGAATATCATATATAACACCTCCGCACGCTATTAGTATACCACCAAAAAATTTATTAGTCAACAGTTTTGCGGTTATAACCCGAAAAACTTTTATAAAATTGAAAATGTTGCGGTTTTAATATTATAAATAAAACCTGCCATATAAATTTTTTAAAAAAAGCCTACCATGTAATAAAACATAGTAGGCTCATGGGATTTATGCGATTGTGTTCGGTTTAATGTGCCGATTGCATAAATTGGTGTAAGTTTTTGGTGTAAACCCTGCAATAAGTCAAATTATAAAGAGTTATAAAGAATTATAAAGGGTTATTTAATCAATCGGTTTCATTGTCGGGATTTTTGTTGCGGTTCTCTCATTTGCGACATTAAGTTGCTTTAACGGGCATTAAAGCCGTTTGGAAAGGCTTAAAAACAACTTTTTCGGACTCATTTACAGCAATTTGGCACTCAAATGATGTATGTTTTGATGTAAATGATGTAAGCTCAACTATGAAACCCGGCAAATCACCACTAACATTTATTATATTCATCTGCTGCCTAAAAGTCAACCGGTAAGCCAAATCCCATTATAAATGTAAATAAATAAAGAGAGCATACTTTCCAAAACGGATTGTATTGTCCAGTGTCAGCGGTAAATTCCTATCCGACCATTCGGCAATCAGTTCGGGATGTACCGTCGCTAAACTGTTACTCATATCAAAACCTCCACTTACTCTGTGATTAGAGTATATGAAGTTTTGGCTTTTACTTGTAGTTTGCGAATATCTGTATAAATAAAAAAGCCCTTTGAGAAAAGGATTTTTCCTCTCTCAAAGGGCTTGGTAAACTGGAATTTATTTTAATATCCATGGTCAACATGTTGCCATTGTCCGCCATTTGTTCTAACTAAAATCCACTTCCAATCATTGTATGTACTATTTGGATTCAGAGAACCATCTCCTCCAGATGAATCAACATCGAATGAAGATAGCAAAACAATGACTTCATCTGCATTGTTCCTATCTGCCCAATCTTGATGGTCTTTAGAGCTGTCATCCCCTGCATAATAAATTTCTGTAAGAGTACATCCATTCCAGTTGCTCTTAAACTCTTTTTTTATGGTGTCAATAGCAGCTGCAATATCCTCTTCAGAATATATTTCAGATTCTACATTATGCGTATTTACTTCATTAACATTTCCGCCACAAGCACTCAAACTAAATACAAGCAGAATACATAGCATTGCACATACAATCTTTTTCATACTTCACACTACCTCCATCAATTCCGATTTATCTTTTTCTTTCTGAAAATGGGCAATTCCACAATGGAACTGCTCATATATCTTGAAAATTATGCGATTTTCTCGTACCTGCACAAATTCACGCATCAAATGATGTAAGTTTGATGTAAATCGTCGATTTGTGAGGTTGTCCTAAATCTTGAAACCCGCATAAATACTGGTTTTTTGCGACTTTTATTTGTCTAAGGGTTTCATCGTCGGGAGCTTTTTCGCTCCTGCCGTAAAGAGCTGTAAGATGATTTACATTTATTTAAATCATTACAATATTTTCTTTATCAAGCTGTACTAAAATAACCAAATTTGCAGCCTTTTTTGGTCATATATTAGTCATATTAAATTTTTTTGGTCAATTGCCTAGCCCTCAAATCAGAGGACTCTTTTCTATATTATAC
>CAKSQT010000016.1 GCA_934486755.1 uncultured Eubacteriales bacterium
GCTCATAACGGCTTTCTACCGCATCTAATTTATCAAACATCGGCGTTATCCCCATCAATTCTCATTATCTTTTTTACATTTTTTTCTGCTTTTGAGCGCGGGAGCATTACTTCGTGTCCGCAGCCGTCGCACCGCAGTTTAAAATCCATTCCTATTCTCAAAACCGTAAAAGTATCCGTACCGCACGGGTGCTTTTTTTTCATTAACAGTCTGTCACCGACACGTATATCCGTAAGCGTTCCTCCGTTCGCACTCTAATACCAACATTATACATCAGATAAGCATTAAAGGCAAGCATTACCAAACGCAACGCCTACCTTATTTTTAAAACTTTCTTATTTCAAGGCTTTTGTCATCGTCGCCCTTTTCTATATTCTTTATTACAATATAGTAACCGTATTCATCGCTCACCTTGACATACACCCTGTCGCCCACCTTTCGTCCCATTATCGCCTTTCCCATAGGCGATTCCTTGCTTATAAGGCGTTCAAGCGAATTTTGCCTTAAAGATGTGACAATACGCACCTGCTCGGTAACGTCGTCCTCCTCCACGTAATAGTGTACCGTGTCGAACATACCGACCTCGTCCGCCTTGCTTTGAGGATTTATGACCTTTGCGGTTTTTATCATATTGCGCAGATAGCGTATACGGCTTTCGTTTCTGCCGCGCTCGCGCTTTGCGGCGTGGTATTCGGCGTTTTCGCTTAAATCGCCGAAGCTCCTTGTAAATTTCACTTCTTCAAGTATCTGTGGGCGCACCACCGATATGCGGTGTTCAAGCTCCTCTTTCATTTTATCAATATCGACCTGTGTAAGCTCGTCATACATAAATTATTCTCCGTTTTTCAAAATTTTATTAAGCCTTTCGATCTCGGAAGACGGCGTTTCGGGAATATCGGCAAAAGGAAATTTTTTTCCTAACTTTTCATATTTTGACGTGCATAGCTTTCTGAACGCCAAAAGCTCGGTACGCTTTGCGCAACTGTGGCTGTCCGCAATTCCGCGGAGTTTTTTTATACTCTCCTCGTTATCGTTAAGTCCCTTAATAATTACCTGCCTGAGCCACGTATCCGTATGGTTTCTTTCAAGCATTTCCAAAAATTTAAGCGGTTTTTCGATGGAACAGCCGACATATTTTTTATACTGTTCATCGTCGGTATACTTAATATCAAGCAAAACTGTATCCGCAAGAGAGATAACCTTTTCAGTCTCGGCGTTACAAACACAGCCGCTTGTATCAAGACAGGTGGTTATGCCGTTTTGTTTGCAAAGCGAAAACAGGGCGATACAAAAATCGGTCTGCAAGAGCGGTTCGCCGCCAGAAATGGTGACGCCTCCCGTATCGCCGAAGTATTCACGGTATTTTAAAACACGCGAGAACACCTCGCCCACGGTATAGACCCTGCCGCCAATTATGCTCTGCGTTTCGGGATTGTGACAGCACCCACATTTAAGCGGACACCCCTGCATAAAAACAACAAAGCGCACACCAGGACCGTCAAGCGTTCCGAATGTTTCAAACGAGCTTATTCTGCCTGTCTGTTTTTCAAAAGTCATTTACATCGCCTCGTGGAATGTACGGCTTATAACCTCGCGCTGCTGTTCCCTTGAAAGTTTATTGAAATTGACGGCGTAGCCCGAAACCCTGATAGTCAGATTAGGATATTCTTCGGGATTATTATATGCCTTGATAAGCGTTTCGCGGTTAAGCACGTTAACGTTAATATGGTGCGCTTTTTTCCTGAAATATCCGTCAATTACGGACACAAGGTTATCCACCCGTTCTTCGCGCGTTCTGCCGAGCGTGTCGGGAGTAATCGAAAATGTGTTGGATATACCGTCGCGGCAATCGTCATAGCTGATTTTTGCTACTGAATTGAGCGACGCCAACGCCCCGTTCGTTTCCCTGTTGTGCATAGGGTTTGCGCCTGGCGCAAAGGGCGCGCCCGCTTCTCTGCCGTCGGGCGTTGCGGCGGTCGCTTTGCCGTACATAACATTTGATGTAATAGTAAGCACCGACAGCGTATGCTCGGCTCCCCTATAAGCGGGAGTCTTGCGAAGTTCGGTTATCATCTTGTGAGTAAGATAGGTTGCTATACTGTCCGCTCGGTCATCGTCATTACCGTACTTAGGAAATTCACCCGAGGTTTTATATTCGGTTATATAACCCTCGCCGTCCCTTACGGGTACAACATTGCCGTATTTTACGGCGCTTAGCGAGTCGATTATTACCGAAAGACCAGCAACGCCGAAAGCCATAAATCTGCCGACATCGGTATCGTGGAGAGCCATTTGCGCGCTCTCATAGGCATATTTATCGTGCATAAAGTGTATCAGGTTCATCGTGTTTACATACAAATGAGCCATCCACTCAATATATTTATCAAGCCGCGACATCAGCTCATCATAATCAAGTTTATCGCCCTTCATAACGGACATTTGAGGTCCTATTTTTGAACCCGTTGTAACATCGTATCCGCCGTTAATTGCAATAAGCAACAGCTTTGCAAGGTTGCATCTTGCGCCGAAAAACTGCATTTGCTTGCCGACCTTCATAGCGGAAACACAGCACGCGATAGCATAATCGTCGCCGTAAACGGGGCGCATAAGGTCGTCGTTTTCATACTGTATGGAATCGGTATCTACCGAAACGCCCGCGCAATACTTTTTAAACCCGTCAGGCAATCTTTCCGACCACAAAACAGTTAGGTTTGGCTCGGGCGACGAGCCGAGGGTATAAAGAGTATTAAGCATACGGAAGCTGTTCTTTGTGACAAGGGTTCTGCCGTCCTCACCCATACCGCCCACGCTCTCGGTTATCCACATAGGATCGCCGCCGAAAAGCTCGTTGTATTCTGGGGTTCTTAAATGACGCGCCATACGCAGTTTCATAACAAAATCATCTATAATTTCCTGCGCGCCCGTTTCGTCAAGTATCCCCTTTTCCAGATCGCGTTCAATATAAATATCAAAAAAGGTGCTTACCCTGCCGAGCGACATTGCGGCGCCGTTCTGCTCCTTTATTGCCGCAAGATAGGCAAAATAGGTCCACTGCACCGCTTCTTTTGCGTTCTTTGCAGGCTCGCTTATATCGTAACCGTACATAGCCGCCATTTCTTTTATTCCGTTAAGCGCGGCAATTTGGCGGTTGACTTCCTCGCAAAGCCTTATACGTTCTTCGTCAAAATTGCCGTCGGCTAATTTTGCACGGTCAGCCTTTTTAAATTCTATTAGTTTATCTATACCGTAAAGCGCAACGCGCCTATAATCGCCTATTATTCTGCCCCTGCCGTATGCGTCGGGCAGACCCGTCAGCACGTGGCAACGCCTTGCCAAACGCATTTCGTCCGTATATGCGCGAAAAACGCCGTCGTTATGCGTTGTGCGGTATCTGAACTCCTTTTCAATCTTATCGCTGAGCTTATAGCCGTATGCTTCGCACGCCTGACGCGCCATTCGCATTCCGCCGAAAGGATTTACACCCCTCTTTAAAGGGCGGTTGGTTTGAAGACCGACTATAATTTCCTTTTCCTTATCAAGATAGCCCGGGGCATAGCTTGTAAGCGCCGAAACCGTTTCGGTATCAATATCAAGCACGCCGCCGAACTGCCGCTCGACCCCGAAAAGAATGTTCAGCTTATTCATAAGCTCTTTTGTTCTTTCGGTAGCGGGACTTAAAAATTCCGCGCCGCCTTTGTATTCCGAATAATTTTTTTGAATAAAATCGCGGACGTCTATTTTGTTTTGCCATTCTCCGACGTTAAAGCCGTTCCAATTTTTATGTTCCATTTTCAACCTCATATAAAAAACAAAAAACGGCAATCCCGCCGTCATAGAAGGAATTGCCGTTAATTTGCGGGATTTGAGTTACATTTTACAACATAAAATCCCTTTTGTCAACAATAACTTGTGTTTTATTTATCCTGTGACCACAAAATATGCTATTACGATTATACCGAGAACTATTCTGTACCAACCGAATACGGTGAAATCGCGCTTCTTTATATAACCCATAAGGAATTTAATGGCAACGACCGAAACCAAGAATGCCGTTATCATACCTACGGCTAGCACGGCAAGCTCAGTGCCTGTAAAGCTGAACCCGAATTTAAGCAGCTTTATAAAGCTGGCGCCGAACATAACGGGAACAGCGAGGTAAAAGCTGAATTCGGCTGCGGCAACCCTTGAAACGCCGAGCAATATAGCGCCGAGTATGGTAGATCCGCTTCTCGAAGTACCTGGTATAAGCGACAAGGCCTGAAAAGCGCCAATCAAAAACGCAGTCTTATATGTTATATCGCCTATGCCCTTATATTTCGGCACGCGTTCTCTGTTGCGGCGTTCAATAACAACAAACAAAACGCCGTAAACTATAAGCGCCGCGGATACGACCATATAGTTGTGAAAATGCGCTTGAAAGTAATCGTCCAGCGGGATACCGACCGCCGCCGCAGGAATCATCGCGACAATAACCTTAAACCACATATCCAAAATGTCTTTTTTGATTATTCCGCCACCCTTGGTTATGTAGTTATATCCCTTTTCCTTATCAAGGGTAAAGGGCCACAGCTTTTTCCAAAAGATGACCACTACCGCAAGTATGGCGCCGAGCTGAATAACAACCTCAAACATATTTTTAAAGTCTTCCGACATACCGAGCTTTATAAATTCATCGGCAAGTATCAGGTGACCTGTACTGCTTATCGGCAGCCATTCGGTTATTCCCTCGATTATACCCAGAATTACGGATTTTAAAATATCTGACACAGCATATTCCCCCAAAAAGGACTGTACTATAAATAATACAGTCCTTTAATGTGACAGGTTCAAGTCCTGTCGCACTAGGCTGATGAGAGTCAAACCCGTCACGCCTACAAATAATAATTTTTTGTCTTTTCTTGTCTCGTCACTTGTAATACGACAGTATTACTGCGTTCCTCGACTTCGCCCTTACAAAAAATTATTTATTTGTGAGGTCAAAGAGTTTCTCTCAGCCGCCTTTTTCCGAAAGGCGAAGCGTGAGATTTGCAGTAAGGCTGTCGCCTTACAAAAATAAGTGCAAGCAAGGCGATAAAAGGCGGCAAGTGAAACCGTAACGTGTTCGGCTCTCATCAGCCTAGGCAAGCGGTAATAAATCCAAACCCGTTTTACGTGTGCAGATTTTCCGCATTGCATTGTTAAAATACTCGTTAATCCGAAAGGATTAACTGCGTTTTGTGCCTCGCCCTGCAAAAAATCTGTTGCACGTAAAATCTACGACCTAAAAAGAGCGTATTTTAGAGTGGATTTTTATGCGGAGAAGGCAGCAAGGCTGTCGCCTTGCAACGACGACAAGTGAAAATACGCCGAAAAGACGCCGTTTTAGGCGGATTCGGATTATTACCACTTGCCTAACAATTATTGTGCAACTATTTCCTTGTAAAGTCTTATATACGCGTTTGCTGATGTTCCCCAGCTGTTATCGCACTGCATACCGCGTTTACGGAGAATATCCCAGCCCTGCTTGTCGGCATATCCCGCAAGCGCGCGCCAGACGGTATTTTCCATATCGTGCGCATTGTAGTTATGGAATGTGAAGCCGTTGCCCTCACCGTCGCCGCTGTCCTTAATGGTGTCGTTAAGACCGCCCGTTTCGCGGACTATCGGAACAGTTCCGTAACGCAGAGCCACCATCTGAGCAAGACCGCAGGGTTCGCTCTGGCTCGGCATTAAGAACATATCGGAGCCTGCGTATATCTTGTGCGCGAGCTGCATATCAAAACCGAGTTTAAGCGCAACCTTATCGGGATAGCGCTGTGCAACATCGTGGAAGAAGGTTTCAAACTCCCACTCGCCCGAACCTAATATCACAAACTGAATATCAGCCTTCAAAAGCTCTTCGAACACGCATTTTACAAGGTCAAAGCCTTTATGCTTCACAAGGCGGCTCACTATTCCTATTATCGGAACATCTTTTTTCTGCGGCAAGCCGAGGTCCTGACGAAGCATTTTCTTATTATACTCTTTTCCCTTCATATCGTCAACAGAATAATTTTTGTATATATATCCGTCGGTTTCGGGGTTGTATACATCGCCGTCAATACCGTTCACTATACCGCACAGCTTAAACTGAAATTCTCTTAAAATATTATCAAGCCCGTGCGAATAATATGGATCAAGTATCTCGTTTGCATAGGTCGGGGATACCGTTGTAACCTTATCGGCGCACTGTATCGCGCCCTTCATAAAGTTGATACAGCCGTCATAATCAAGCAGGCTCTCACATTCTGGCGGAAGACCGAGAACATCATTGGCAAGCTCGTGACCGTATTTACCCTGATACTGAATATTATGTATTGTAAATACCGTTTTCATTTTGCTGTAAAGCTCGTCATAACGGTAAAACGCATTGAGATAAACGGGCACAAGCGCCGTCTGCCAATCATTGCAGTGAATTATGTCGGGCTTAAAATCAATATACGGGATTATTTCAAGAACTGCACGCGAGAAAAACGCAAAGCGTTCGGCGTCGTCATAGTGTCCGTAAAGTCCGTCACGCTTAAAGTAATACTGATTGTCTATGAAATAGTATATTACGCCGTCCATATGAGCCTCGAATATACCGCAGTATTGGCGGCGCCACGAAACGGGTACCGTTATACTGCATATAAAATTCATTTTGCTTTTAAGGCTTTCGGGAATTGAGCTATACATCGGCATAACAATTCGACAGCCGATAAGTCTGCGCCTGAGAGCCTTCGGCAATGCGCCCGAAACGTCCGCAAGACCGCCCGACATAGCAAACGGGTATGCTTCACTTGTTGCAAATAAAACCTTCATTTTGAATCTCCATTCCGCCGTTTGGCTTAAAGCTGTCCGCAGTTCGGAAACGGCAACCGAATTATGCGTCACTATTCATTCCTGTATTTTACCACAAAACGACTGTCGAAAAAACAAGAAATTTACAAAATCTGATTTTTCTTTATGAAAAAGCACTTTTTAGGCGTGCCTTTAAGCACCATATCGGCACCGACAGAGGCATTTTTATCGGATATAACGTTGAAAAGCTGTGCGTTTTCGCCGATTGCGGTTCCCTGCATTAAAATACAGTTTTCAACAACCGCGCCCTTTTCTATCTTAACACCCCTGAAAAGGATACTGTTCTTAACGGTTCCGTCTATCACACAGCCGTCGGCAATAAAGCAGTTATTGACCGAAGCCTTTGTGCCGTAGCGCGTGGGCATATCGTCCCTTGTCTTGGTGAAAATAGGGCGGTTTTTATCAAAGAGCTGCTGTCTTACCTCCGACTTTAAAAGAGCCATACTTGCGTCGTAGTATGTATCCAGGCTGTCCAATACAACGACGAAATTCTTATGCTCAAAGCCGTATATTTTAAGCTGTTTTAATTTTGCGGCTATTATGTCGCGGTTTATGCTGACGGAATCGTTCTCATAAGCCTCGTTTATCAACTGAATTAGGAGGTCTCTTGAAATGATTGTAATTCCGACCTCATAATTGACGTCGTCGGCTCCGTCACCGTTAAACGAAACGGACTTAACCTTTTCATCGCCGTCAAATTCAAGTATCATCTTCTCGCCGTGGTTCATCGGCATATGTCCGTGATGATAAACCACGGTTATATCGGCATTTCTCGCTATATGGCTTTTCATAGCCTCGGAAATATCGACGTTTGCAATCGTATCAGCATTGCAGAGAATTATATACTCCGACATACAGCGTTCCACATAATTCATAGCGCCCATAAGAGCGTCCACCGTGCCTGTATAACGTTTTATACCGCTTGAAATGTAAGGCGGAAGTATATAAAGTCCGCCGTTTTTACGGTCAAGATCCCACGAAACGCCGTTTCCTATATGGTCCATAAGGGAACGGTAATTTTCCTTTGTTATGACTCCGATGTTTCCGACACCAGCGTTTACAAGGTTTGAAAGCGTGAAGTCAATAAGACGGTATCTTGCGCCGAACGGCACCGACGCCATAGAGCGTACCTTCGTGAGCTTATTTAACATATCATCTGACGCATTGGCGAATACAACGCCCGCTACTGCGGAGGTCCTCATATTTTTTCACCCTCCTTAACATCTTCTTTTATCATAAGATTGTGTCCCACAACCGCATTATTGCCTATATTGACGCCTTCGCCGACTACTGTTATACCCCAACCGTCTGCCCCAACCTCGGCAGGGTCGGTTCCTATGCAGGCGTTCTCGCCGACAACAACATTTTCGGCTATTATCGAATACTTAACGTGCGCGCCTTTTTTAATGACAGCACCTGGCATTACAAGCGAATATTCAACATCTGCGGTATCCTCAACAGTTACGTTCTCAAACAGTATTGAATAATCGAGCTTGCCCGATACCTCGCAGCCGTCGGTCACAAGCGAGTTTTCAACCGCGGCGGTATCCGAAATATACTGCGGCGGCATTCCCGTAGTACGCGAATATATACGCCAATTTCTATCGGAAAGGTTAAGGTCGATCTTAGGATTAAGCAGGTCAAGATTTGCCTCCCACAGCGAGTCCACCGTGCCGACGTCCTTCCAATAGTCGTTGTAGCGGTAAACACGCAGGGTCTCGCCCGCTCCGACCATTGCGGGTATTATATCCTTTCCGAAGTCATTGCTGGAATTCTTATTTGCCTCGTCTTCGGTGAGGTATTTTTTGAGCTTATCCCAATTAAAGACATATATTCCCATAGAAGCAAGATTGCTCTTGGGGTGCTTGGGTTTTTCCTCAAATTCATAAATAGTGTCGTCCTCGCGCACATTCATAATGCCGAATCTTGACGCTTCCTCGGTTGAGACTTCAAGAACCGCTATTGTGCAGGCGGCATTTGAATTTGCGTGCTGATTTATCATCTTGGAATAATCCATTTTATAGATGTGGTCGCCCGAAAGAATGAGTACATATTCGGGATCGTACCTCTCTATAAATTCAAGGTTTTGATAAATGGCGTTGGCGGTTCCCTTGTACCAATCTCCGCCCTGCTGACCCTGATACGGAGGAAGTATATGTACTCCCCCGTTGGTGCGATCAAGATCCCACGGTTTGCCCGAGCCGACATAATCGTTCAGTTCAAGCGGCTTATATTGGGTCAGAATACCGACTGTGTCAATTCCCGAATTGACGCAGTTTGAAAGCGGAAAATCAATAATTCGGTATTTGCCACCGTAAGGTACAGCGGGCTTTGCAATTTTGCTTGTGAGCACACCGAGTCTGCTTCCCTGACCGCCCGCAAGAATCATAGCGATACATTCTTTTCTTTTCAAATACAACATCTCCTGTTTGTGCCGCCTTGTCCGAAAGGCGTGCATAATCTAACAATATATTATATTATGAGTTGCCTGATTTTATTACCTTTTTGGTCTTCTTCGGCGCCCGCTTTGCAGGAACGCTGAAATATGATACCGACATCGCGGGAATATCTATCGCAATGGAATTTTCATATCCGTGCATTTCTTTATTCTCGCTCTTATAGCTTACCGCGGCGCTTGTATCCTTGCCGCCGAACTTAGTGTCCTCCGAGCAGAAAACACGCTTATATGTTCCTTTTCTCGGAACGCCTATACGGTAGTCGCTCCTTGCAACAGGGACAAAATTACATACCGCAATTATTTCGTTGCCTGATTTATCCATTCTCCTGAATGAAATAATGCTCTGGGTATTATCGTCGTTGGAGATCCAGCTGAAACCGTCCCACGAGTAGTCAATCTCCCAAAGCGCGGGAGTTTTAATATAATAACGGTTCAACTGCTTTACAAAGTTTTGCATCTGCTTATGCGCGTCGTAATCAAGCAAAAGCCAATCAAGCTCCTGTTTGTAATTCCATTCTATAAACTGCGCGAACTCCTGACCCATAAACAAGAGCTTTTTGCCTGGGTGCGCCATCATATAAGCGTAGAACGCGCGCAGACCGCTGAACTTCAAATCATAGTCGCCCGGCATTTTATTTATCATTGAGCATTTGCCGTGAACTACTTCGTCGTGCGAGATAGGAAGAACAAAGTTTTCCGAGAACGCATAGAAGAACGAGAATGTAAGACATTCGTGATTCTCCTTGCGGAAAAGCGGGTCGAGCGACATATACCTGAGCATATCGTTCATCCAACCCATATTCCATTTGAAGTTGAAGCCCAATCCCCCGTCGTGCGGCGGCTTTGTGACCATAGGCCAAGCGGTTGACTCCTCGGCTATCATAAGAATGTTCGGGTCAGCCTCAAAAGCTGCCTGATTGACCATCTTTAAAAATTCGACCGCTTCGAGATTTTCACGTCCGCCGTAAGCGTTAGCAATCCACTCGCCGCCCTGACGTCCGTAATCAAGATAGAGCATTGATGCCACCGCGTCCACACGCAGTCCGTCAATATGGAACTCCTTTATCCAATAAACGGCGTCGGAGACCAAAAAGCTCCTTACCTGCGGCTTGCCGTAGTCAAACACCGCTGTGCCCCACTCTTTATGCTCGCCCTTGCGCGTATCTGAATACTCATAGCAGGCAGTACCGTCAAAATGATACAGACCCGCCTCGTCCTTCGGGAAGTGCGCGGGGACCCAATCGAGTATAACTCCTATTCCCGCGGCGTGCATTATATCGACAAACTTCTTGAAATCGTCAGGCGTGCCGTACCTTGAAGTTGGCGCAAAATAACCCGTAACCTGATAACCCCACGAGCCGTCAAACGGATACTCCGTAACCGGCATAAGCTCTATATGGGTATAGCCCATATCCTTAGCATATTTTGAAAGCTCCTCGGCGAGGGTAACATAATCGTAAGTGTTTCCGTCCTCATAGCGCCGCCAAGAGCCCGCGTGAACCTCGTAAATGTTCACAGGCGACGCATAAATGTCTTTTGAAGATTTGGCGGCGATCCATTCGGAATCGGTCCATTTAAACCTGCGGTCGCGATAGAGCTTGGACGCTGTGCCAGGCGTAGTCTCAAAATGGCGCGCATACGGGTCTGCCTTTAAAACTGTATTCCCGTTTCCGTCAGTAATGGCGTATTTGTAAAGGTCAAACTCCTGCAAACCATCGATCTTTGCCTCCCATACTCCGCCCTCTATTCTTTGCATAGGGTCGACGCCTATTTCCCATTCGTTAAAATTTCCCACAACGGAAACTGCGCTTGCGTTGGGTGCCCAAACGCGAAATACCGCGGAATCCTTTTTCAAAAACGAACCGAGATATTTATAGGCGTCATTTTTTATATTCCTATCAAAATCCTTAAAATATTCCTTCATAGTTATACCTCAAATTTATTAATGAATTACACTGTTCAAATCTTTCAAAACCGACTTGCAACTTACAGAAACGAGCCCATCATTTCTGTATTCCGTAATTATTATAACAGTATTATTCTCTAATTTCAATACTATTTTGTTACTTTTAAGAAACAAAATTAGAAATTTTAGGAAGAAATTTGTTATCATTTAACAACAAAATTCATATTTCGACATATAAGGTCATAAAAAATCGCAATAAATTGACAAAATATGTTTAGACTCCCGTATAATCGCCAAACAGCCCCCGTCAGCTTTTTTTGGCAGACGGGGGCTGGCTTTAAGATTGTTTTGAATAGTATTCCTCGGCATATCTTACGGTTGCCATAGCGTCGGGAGCATATTTGTCCGCTCCTATCATTGCGGCATATTCCTCTGTGAGCACCGCTCCTCCCGCAACGACCTTACAGTCGGGGAAACGTTTTTTAAGCTGTTTCACCGTTTCCTCCATTGAAGGCACCGTAGTAGTCATAAGCGCGCTTAGTCCGACGAGGCGGCAGCCTGTTTTCGCAGCCGTTTCAACAACTGTTTCTGGCGGCACATCGCGTCCGAGGTCAATAACCTCAAAGCCGTAGCTTTCAAGCATAACCTTGACTATGTTTTTGCCTATATCGTGTATATCGCCCTTAACGGTTGCAAGTATGAACTGACGTCCCGAGGAAGAACCCTTCGGCAAGGTTTTTTTTATGACCTCAAACGCCGCAGTTGCGGCTTCGGCGCTCATCAAAAGCTGGGGCAAAAACGCTTTTTTCTTTTCAAATGAGTCGCCTATTTCGTTAAGCGCGGGGATTATCTTACCGTTGATTATATCAAGTCCCGATTCGGTTTTCAAAAGTTCCTCGGCACAGCTTGCGGCAACCTCCGACAAGCCCTTTATTACGGCAAATTTAAGGTCGGCTTTTTCGCTTTGCGCCTGTTGTTTAACGGGTTCTGTATCGGCACAGCTTGCAATATATTCCGCGCAGGCCGTATCATACCCCGCAAGCACTCGGTGCGCACGGTAGACGTTCATCATACCAACCGAAAAAGGATTCATAATAGCGCAGTTAAGACCGCTTGTAAGGGCGTTTGCGAAGAAGCAGGAATTTATTACTTCCCTATTCGGTAATCCGAATGAGATATTCGATACCCCAAGACTTGCTTTCACGCCTATTTCGCGTATAAGCCTTACGCAGTCAAGCGTAACTTTGGCACTGTTTTGGTCGGAAGAAACCGCCATTGCGAGCGGATCAACTATAATATCCTTTTTTTCGATACCGTATTCAGCCGCTTTTTTCACAATTTTTTTTGCAATATCCGCCCTGCCCTGTGCGGTATTGGGTATTCCGCCCTCGTCAATAGTAAGCGCGATAACGCTACCGCCGTATTTTTGTATCAGCGGGAACACGCTTTCCATACTTTCTTTTTTGCCGTTTACCGAATTTATAAGCGGTTTTCCGTTATAAATCCGCATTGCGCTTTCAAGAACCTGAGGGTCGGAAGAATCAAGCTGTAACGGCAGGTCGCAGACCGATTGGATCGCGCGAACCGTTTTGCACATCATATCCCTTTCATCTATTTCGGGCAAACCGACGTTTACGTCAAGCATCTGCACGCCCGCGTCCGCCTGCTTCAAGCCCTCGTTTACTATATATCCTATATCGCCGCGGCGCAGTGCGTCCTTAAACTTCGGCTTGCCAGTCGGATTTATCCGCTCGCCTATAAGCACGGGATCATCGGATATTTCGACGGCGTGGGTGTAAGACGAAACCAGCGTAAAATCTTTCTTTTTAAGCTTAGGACTGTCATTCGCGGTCTTTTGAACCGTTTTTCTTATATAGTCGGGCGACGTTCCGCAACAACCGCCGAGCAAAGAAACACCCATTTTGGATATTGTTTTCATTATATCCGAAAAATCGTCGGCATTTATATTGTATACGGTATCGCCGTCCTTCACATCGGGAAGACCCGCATTGGGATTTACTATAACGGGAAGTGAAGAATATTTTACAAGCTCCTTTACGGTAGGAATCATTTTATCCGGACCCAATGAGCAGTTAATTCCTATCGCGTCAACGCGCAGTCCTTCAAGCATTGCAACCATAGCGCGCACATCGGCGCCCGTCATCAGTTTGCCCGATTCATCATACACATTGGTTACAAAAACAGGCAGAGGACAGTTCTCCTTAGCGGCAAGAACCGCCGCCTTTGTTTCAAGAGAATCGTTCATAGTTTCTATAAGAATAAGGTCGGCGCCGTTTTCATAAGCGGCCCTTACATTCTGAGAGAACAGTTCTATTGCTCTTTCAAACGGCATATCGCCAAGCGGTTCAAGCAAATGACCGCACGGGCCCATATCAAAAGCGATAAATTTATCCTTTCGCCCAGACACGGCCTTTTTTGCACATTCGATCGCCGCCGCGATAAGCATATCCCAATTTTCAAACTTTTCGCTGTTTATACCGAAAGTGTTTGTTTTTACAATATCACAGCCTGCGTCAAGATAAGAACGGTGCAATTCGGTTATCCTGTCAGGATATTTTATATTCCAAAGTTCAGGACATTCGCCCGAGGCAAGACCCATTTTCTGCAAGACGGTACCCGTAGCGCCGTCAAAATAAACTTTTCTTTTTTTAATCAGCTCTGTTATCATTTTTTACTCCCATTACGGCGGTGACCGACTTCATCGGCGTCATCAGCAAGGAACTGTTTAAAACTATTCCGAGGGTGTTTTCAGCGTCAATCATTTTAAGAACATCGCGCTGAACGCCGAGCGACAAATCCCCGTATCCGGGACTGTACCTCATAGTTTTTTTGCCCGTTCCCCGCAAAAAATCATCAACATATTCGCAAAGCGATTCCGCCGCGGCAGACGCAAGCGCGTCGGTAATAAAGTGCTTTGCAGGCGAAATAAGCGCGTATTTTGCTATAAGCCTGTCAACCGCAATGCCGACAGTAGCGCCCATAATAAACGCCTCGTTACACCCGTCAAGCGCACGGCAAAGGTCGCGGCTTTGAATTTTGCCGAAGCCTATGTCGCAAAAGCCGTCGGGGAACAGTTTAACAGGGGTCTTTACGTATGCAAATCGGTAATTGATGACCGATTCAAGCTCGTTTTTACATTCATCAACCGACGCGTCCTTAAAATCCCGCTTCACTTTCAGCCGCACCGCCGCCTCATTATGATTAATGGCTATATCCGCCGTCGGCACGGTTACGCAGTTTACATTCAAATTTCTCATTTCAATATTTCCGAAAGGTTTTCCTTTATCTTGGCGGCAACGTCGGGTTTATTCATTGAGTATATATGCACCGCGTTTATACCGTTTGCGTAAAGGTCTATTATCTGCTCGGTGGCGTAAGCAATTCCCGCCTGCTTCATAGCCTCGGGGCTGTCGCCGTAACGATCCACTATCCTGCAAAAGCGCTGCGGAAGCGCACGTCCCGAAATAGAGCATATACGCTTTATCTGAACGGGGTTTGTAACAGGCATTATTCCCGCAACAACAGGCACATCTATTCCTGCTTTCAGCATACGGTAAAGGAAATTATAAAGAATATTGTTGTCAAAAAACATCTGCGTTGTGAGAAACTCGCAGCCGCTTTCTACCTTCTTTTTTAAATTTTCAATATCCTCTATGCTGTTCTTGCTGTCGGGATGGCTTTCGGGATAGCACGCGCCGCCTATGCAAAATCCGCCGAAATCACGGATATCTGCGGTGAGTTCGCTTGCGTGCTTATAGTCGGAGGGCGCGTTTTCATTGCCTGCAACTATATCGCCCCTGAGAGCCAATATGTTTTCAATTCCGTCGCTTTTCAATGTTTCAAGCTGTGACCTGACGGTTTCTTTGGTAGCCGAAATACAGGTAAGATGCGCAAGCGGAGTAACGCCGTCCTTTAACAGTTCCGACGCAATATCAAACGTATACTGTGATGTTCCGCCGCCCGCGCCGTAAGTAACGCTCATATAGCTTGGGTTCAGTCTTGCCATTTGTGCCGCGGCGGAGCGCACCGATTCAAAATTAGCCGTTGTCTTCGGCGGGAATATTTCAAATGAAAGACTCGGCTTTCCGCCGTTTATAATTTCAGTTAATCTCATTTTTTACCTCGCAAAAATTTCTTGTATCCGTCACCGTACTGCACACAGCGTGAAACACGGCTTAAAGTGGCGGACGATATATCCGTTTCTTCTATTACCTGATTATAGGTTTTTCCTTCAATCAACAGCTTTGCCGCCCTTATGCGCTCTGCCATTTTTTCTATTTCTCTATCGGTACACAAATCGCTGAGGAGCATTTTGCAATCCTCTGTATTCTTTACCGATACCAAAATTTTATAAAGCTCCTCAATATCGTCATTACCGACCTTTTTTGAAACCATAAATATCTCCTTATATATTCTCCAAAGATTTATTCAAAAAATTCTTTGTTTTTTCCGATTTCGGATTTTTAAATATTTGTTCGGGAGTTCCCATTTCTTCAATGACCCCGTCCGCCATAAATATGACCTTATCGGCGACATTCCTTGCAAACTCCATTTCGTGGGTGACGACTATCATAGTGCTGTTATTGTCTTTAAGTCCCTTTATTACCTTTAATACCTCGCCCGTAAGCTCGGGGTCAAGCGCCGACGTCGGCTCGTCAAAGCAGAGTATATCAGGATCAAGCGCAAGCGCTCTTGCTATTGCTACGCGCTGCTGCTGACCGCCCGAAAGCTCGCACGGATAGTTTTGCATTTTATCTTCAAGTCCGACTTTTTTTACAAGCTCAACCGCATTTTTCTCAATTTCATCATTTGTACCGAGTTTTAAAAGAGTCGGCGCAAGGGTTATGTTTTTAAGCACATTATACTGCGGAAACAGATTAAACTGCTGAAACACAAGTCCGAAATGCAGGCGGTTCTTGCGTATTTCCTCATCGCTTTGTTTTTTAACACTGTCGCCGTCGAATATAATTTCGGAATTTACGGAAATAGTGCCGCTGTCTGCGGTTTCAAGGAAGTTCAGACACCTTAAAAGCGTAGTTTTTCCGCCGCCCGAAGAGCCTATTACCGCAAGCACTTCGCCCTTTTCAAGCGAAAAGCTGATTCCTTTAAGAACTTCGGTATTCCCGAATTTTTTAGTCAGATTTTTCACATTAAGCATTTCCATAACGGCACCCCCTTATTTAAAATATCCGAGCTTGCTTTCGAGCTTGCCGAAAAGAACGGTAAGCAAGCCGTTAAACACAAGATAGTATATCGCGGTAAAGAACAGCGGCCAAATCTGACCCGCTATTCCCTGCGAGCCTTTCATAAACGCCTGTCCTGCCCAAATTACCTCCTGCAAGGCGATAATACGGGCAAGGGAGGTATCCTTAACCAATGTTATTATCTCGTTTGACATTGGCGGAACTATGCGCTTTATCATCTGCAAAAGGGTTATTTTAAAGAATATCTGGCTTTTGGAAAGACCCAAAACCTGACCTGCCTCCTGCTGTCCGTAAGGCACGCCCTGAATACCGCCGCGGTATATTTCGGAAAAATAGCAGGCATAGTTAAGTATAAAAGCGACGCTTGCCGCAACAAATCTGCCCTGCTCTCCGCTGCCCCAAACAGGATTGTGCAGAACAAGACCGGGAAAATAGTAGACTATTAAAAGCTGTATCATAAGCGGAGAACCGCGGAACACCCAAACTATAACCTTTATGAGCGCAGAAAGGGGTTTGAACCTCGACATTGAGCCGAAGGCTATTATCAATCCCAACGGAAGCGCTCCGACAAGCGTTATGCCGAACAGCTTTAAAGTTTGGAGAAACCCCGTATTTAAAGAGGAAATTACTATCGGTAGCATTTCAAAAAAATTCAATTACAACAATCCTTTACTTTTATACGCCGAAAGCAGAGGGCGCCCGCAAGCGCTCTCTGCAAGGTATTCGTTTTTGATATTATTTAATGAGGGAAGCCTGAACTTTATAGGTTTCAGCAACGCTTTCAAGCGTTCCGTCTTCCTTGCACTTATCAAAGAATTCGTTTAACTTTGCGGTAAGGTCGGAGTCCTTGCGGAAGCCCACGCCGTATTCCTCGCTGTTGAGCGATACGGTATAAGCAAGGTTTTCGTAGCTGGTGCCTTCGCCTACCATTGCGGCAGCCATAAGAGAGTCGATTATAGCGGCTTCGCTTGTGCCCGAAGCAACCTCCATAACGGCAGTAGCCTGATCCTTAACCTCGGTGTAGGTAAAGCCGTTTTCCTCCGCCATATCCTTGCCTGCGGAGCCTGCCTCTACTGCAAATTTAAGGTCCTTGCAATCCTCGGCTGTTTTATACTGGTCGGCTTTGTCGGCAGGAACTATAACTATCTGCGCATTGTTGCAGTAAGCGTTTGAAGTTGACATTGCGGCTTTTACGTCATCAGTAAGGGTCATACCGTTCCAAACGCAGTCGATTGATTTACCGTCAAGCTCCATCGTCTTGTTGTCCCAATCAATCTCAACAAACTTAACGTCTACACCGATATACTCTGCAAACTTGGTAGCCATATCGGCGTCAAATCCGATCCACTTGCCGTTTTCGTCCTGATAATCCATCGGCTCAAAATCGGTAATTCCAACAACAAGCGTTCCTTTGTCCTTAACATAGTCAAGGTCGGAAGTCGTTTTGCCGCTGCTGCCGCAGCCTGCGAAAGCCGCAACCATTACAAGCGCTGTGAATAATGCTATAAGTTTTTTCATTTTTAATTTCCCCTTTTCTCAGACGGACTGTATATCTGCCGTCCTTCGTCTGTTTTATTTGTTGTCCCTATTATACTTCATCAAGATGAAGTTGTAAAGTGTTTTTTCGTAATTTTTTCATCTTTGTAACACTTTCACAAAAGCCCGTCTGCTTTATCTCTTTATTTAGGTAAAGTGACCGCCAAAACAGAACGCCTTCCCCCGTAATGCAGGAAAAGGCGCCGTATTCATTTATTTAATTCTAAATTTTCAATCATTTTTTCTGCCGATTCGGTGTATTCGGCGTCAACCATTTTTCTGTATTTATTCATTTTTGCGTTCTGGGTCACAGCGCCGCCGAAAATTAACTTAAACCAGCGTTTAACCTCATAAAAAGGCAACAAATACTTTCTGCCGTACAGCTTCGGATACCAATATTTGAGCGTATCGTATGGCTTCCATATCTTGTTTACAACAGAATTAGACGATTTGCACCTCGCACCGCTGTCTGTCTTTATAGCGGCGGAGTTTGAAATACTGCCGTATATTCCGCCTTTAAGGACATAATCTTCCATTATTACGGTAGTTTCGTTATGTACTGAATTGCCGAACCACACTTCGGACAACAGCTCCGACTCTGAGGCAAACTTTAATATTCCGCCTTTGTTAAGCAGCTCTGCCCTACGTCCGAAATCAAATTCCTTTCTGTGGTTAAGCACCCACACGTCAAGAAACGAACGCATACCGCAACCGCCGCAAAGCATATGCATAGCCATATGCGCTATATGATGAAAATACAGCATTTCGTCTTTCATCAAGTACATGGACTTATTCTCGTCGGGCTTGTATGCGTAATCCCAGACATTTTTTAAAACCTCGTCAGCACAGGAAAGTCTGCCCTTCTCGATAAGGTCAAAGTGCAATTCAAAATGAACTCCCGTTTGAGAAAAGAGGGATATATTATGCATATCCTTCATATTGCTTGTGTAATCGAGTTCTTTTATTACGTGTTCTGCGGCATTTTCAAGGTCTTCTACACGCACCAGAATGTCAATATCACAGCTTGTCCTCATAGCGGGGCTGGGATAGTATTGTCTTATCACGGCGCCTTTAAGCGGAATAAACGGTATTTCCGCCTTTTCAAGCACATCGCAGATACGCACAAATTCATATTTGATATTTTCATATCTCCAAACAGAATTGATGATGTGCAATCTCACATTTTCGGCGAGCTTATCGCTTATTTCTATGCCGTTATCCTTGATTGCGAGAGACGCGATATTTGCAATATCGTGCACGTTTGCAAGGCGCAGCGCCTTTGAATAATCGGTTTCGTCGAACTGTTCAAGCGCGGCTTTATCAAGCGGATTTCCGCATATCTCGTTTCCTACAAGCTTTAACAAAAGCTCGGTAGATTTTTGCATACTGACTGTAACCCCATTTCAAAAAAAGAACCGTTAAGTGTGTCGGATTTTAACTAATCTCTGAAATACAAATCCCTTGTATAGACCTTGTCCGCAACCTCTTCAAGATCCTTGCTGTTGCGATTGGCAATTATAACGTCTGCCGTTTCTTTAAATTCATCAAAATCGCGTATAACTCGGCTGTTGAAGAACTTATCCTCTTTCATAGTCGGTTCGTATATAACAACTTCAATTCCCTTTGCCTTAATACGTTTCATAACGCCCTGAATGGAGGACTGACGGAAATTATCGCTGTTCGCTTTCATTGTAAGTCGGTAAATTCCCACCGTATTCGGCTTTTTCGCGATTATTTGGTCGGCAATGAAATCCTTTCTCGTGTGATTTGCTTCAACAATTGCAGAGATAAGATTTTGCGGCACGTCGGCATAGTTTGTGCGAAGCTGTTTTGTATCCTTTGGCAAGCAATATCCGCCGTATCCGAATGAGGGATTGTTGTAATAGTCGCCTATTCTGGGGTCAAGCGATACTCCCGCGATAATGGATTTTGTATCCAGACCTTTGGTTGCGGCGTATGTATCAAGCTCGTTGAAATAAGCCACACGCAGCGCAAGATATGTATTTGCAAAGAGCTTTATAGCCTCGGCTTCGGTAAGGTCGGTAAAAAGCGCGGTTATATTCTCCTTGATCGCGCCCTGTTTTAACAGGTCGGCAAAGGTTTCGGCCGCTTTTTCAAGACGTTCGTTGCCGCAAGGCCTGCCGACGATTATACGGCTCGGATACAAATTATCATAAAGCGCCCTGCCCTCGCGCAGAAATTCGGGACTGAACAGTATATTATCGTTATTGTATTTCTCTCTTACGCTCTTTGTATACCCCACAGGGACGGTAGACTTGATTATCATTATCGCATTTTTATTAGCGCCGATTACCTGCTTGATAACGCTTTCGACCGCCGATGTATCAAAATAATTTTTGTCGGGATCATAATTTGTAGGAGCCGCTATTATTACAAAATCGGCGTTCTTATAAGCGCTGTCGCCGTCAAGCGTTGCTGTCAGGTTAAGGCTCTTTTTCGCAAGATATTCCTCAATTTCCCTGTCAACGATGGGCGACTTTTTGTTATTGATCATTTCAACCTTTTCAGGTATTATGTCAACCGCCGTAACTTCATTGTGCTGTGCTAAAAGCACCGCCATCGACAGCCCGACATATCCCGTTCCTGCTACTGCAATTTTCATTATTATCTCTCCTAAAAATTAATTAATCCTATTTGAAATATATTTTAAGTCCTACGCTTTCAAGCTCGGCATTGCGCTGTCTTGCTATCTCGTCGGTCATATCCCCTATCGTTTTTGCCGCACGTTTTATATTTGCAGGTCTTTTGAAAACAATTTCAAACCAACGCGCAATATACATAAACGGCAGTAAAATCGGCGCCCGTTCGGTTATGGGATAATATCTTTTCATTGTATCGACATTCGGAAAAATCATTTCCCTTAAACGCACAAGCCGACCGTGCTTGTATTTTTTAGAATATAGTGCGGCGGACGATTTTTCATTGGTGGCTGTATTGCCGTAAATTCCGCTTGAAAACAGCATTTCGGTGAGCTTATTTGTTATTTCCGTTTCCTCGGCGCCGTAAAACCAATTCTTTATAAGCGACTTTATATTATCGTAAAATCTGCATAGTCCGAGTTTTTCAAATTCGCCGTAAATATACTTTTCATCAAGGTCTTTGAAATGCTCAAAATATACATAAAAGTCTATGATATTTCTTACCCCTGCGCCCGAAAATCTAAAATGCTTTACGAAATGAAGCATAATGTAAATAAACATATCTTCCGGGCTCATACCGTAACCGTGTTCGGTTATGTTTTCCATTAAGCTCCATTCTCGGTTTTTATAATACCCGAACAAATCAGATTCAGGCGGCATAAGGTGCTTGTGAAGTTCAAGATGGAGACTGTTTTTCTTGTCCCAAACAGTAGTATGACTGTCTTCTTCGTTTGGAACGAATCCGCAAACGTTCATTACCTGCTCAATCTTATCACGCTGTGTTTCTTTAATAAGCACATCTGCATCACTCATAGTTCTAAGCTCGGGACGGGGATAATATTCTCTAATTACCGAGCCCTTGATAAGCGCATAGTCAATACCGCTTTTTTCAAACTCTGCCTTTACAATTGCCAACTCGTGCTGTTGCCGCATATTCAGCGACAAAAATCCGCAGGCAGTCATATAAAACTTTTGATATATGCCGTCAGCCTTAAAATCTTCCCTGCCGACAAGTCCCTCGTACAGAATACAAACTATCTGGTGTTTTACCGCAAAATTATAAATGCGCGAATAATCAACCCCGTCGGAAAGTTCGGGGACTTTGCCTGCCAACGCGGCACGTACGATTGATATTATATCCTTTTTGAACGGGGTCATATTAACGCACCTCTTTTCGACGGTTAGATTTTATAAAACTCTTTATACCATCGAGCAAATTTTTTCAGCCCGATTCTGAGCGGAGTTGACGGCTTAAAGCCGAAATCGCGTTCCAATGCCGATGTATCGGCAAATGTAATCGGCACATCTCCCGGCTGCATAGGGACGAGTTCCTTATGCGCTTCAAAATCATAATCGGCAGGCAAAACACCTGCTTCTGTCAACTCTCCTTGCAGTATATCGACAAAATCAAGCAGATTTTCGGGATTGCTGTTGCCGATGTTATAAACTCTGTAAGGCGGTACAGGCAGTCCGTCCTCCCCTTTTTTCTTTTCGGGCGCACACCTCATCACCCGCACCACGCCCGCGACAATATCGTCAACATACGTAAAATCACGCTTGCAGTTACCGTAATTAAAGATTTTTATTGTTTCGCCCCTAATCAACTTGTTAGTAAACCCGAAATATGCCATATCGGGTCTGCCTGCGGGTCCGTAAACCGTGAAAAATCGCAGTCCCGTTGACGGAATATTATATAGTTTCGAGTATGCGTGAGCCATAAGTTCGTTTGACTTCTTGGTTGCGGCATAAAGCGAAACAGGATTGTCAACCTTGTCATCCACCGAATACGGAACCTTTTTATTTGTGCCGTAAACAGACGAACTTGACGCATACACCAAATGTTCGACCGTATGATTTCGGCAGGCTTCGAGTATATTATAAAACCCGATAAGATTAGATTCAATATAAACGTCGGGATTTGTAATAGAGTATCTCACGCCCGCCTGTGCGGCAAGGTTAACGACAACATTCGGCGAATACTTCTCAAAAACTTCCTCAACCGCCGCCTTGTCGGCAATATTTGCCCTTATAAAATCCCAACGGCATTCCGTTTTATCAGTGGCGAGTTTTTCAATCTCGGAAAGTCGGTACTCTTTAATCGAAACGTCATAATAATCGTTCATATTATCCATTCCGATTATATGCGTGCCTGTCGTGCTTTTAAGCAGTTCAAGCGCCAAATTTGCACCGATAAATCCCGCAGCGCCCGTTATCAGTATTGTTTTGTTGTTTAAATCAACATTTTTAGGAAGCATATTATCCCTCGTTCAAGTTTATTCTATAATAATGTCACATATCATATCTGTTTCGGATTCTGTAAGGTCGGCGTAAAGCGGTAAGGTCAAAACCCTGTCCGCAACATAAGCGGCAATCGGAGTTTTTTTCGGGTCAAAACCCGCCTTGCCTTCATAGCAATGGAAACTGTTTGTAAGCGGATAAAAATACTTTCTTGCAACTATATTATGCTCTTTAAGCCGCCCAAAAACCTCGTTTCGGTCATATTTATATCCGTCAAACACAACAGGAAAATATGCGTAATTTGATTTAACGCCTTTCTGCTCTGCACAGAGTTTTATACCGTTTATGCCGCTAAGCCGCTTGCGGTAATGCTCAACCGCTTTTTGACGTTTTGCGATTTCCTCGTCGAGATGGCGGATATTACATATTCCCATTGCGGCAGAAAACTCGTTCATTTTAGCGTTACCGCCGACAAACTCAACCGACTCGGGACCGCGTATTCCGAAGTTTTTCATATCGTTGAGAATTTGTCTCAGTTTGCCGTCCGAATAACAAACGGCGCCGCCCTCAATGGTGTTGAATACCTTTGTGGCGTGGAAACTGAACATAGCCGCGTCGCCGAAGTTAGCAGAGCTTACTCCGTTATATGTAACGCCGAAGGCGTGAGCCGCGTCGTATATAACCTTTAAATTATGCTTATCGGCGATTTGTTTTATTTTCTCAACATCACACAGGTTGCCGTAAACGTGAACCGGGATTATCGCCGCAGTTTTGTCTGTTATCAGATTTTCAATATCGTTTACATCAATCGTATAGTCGTCAGGATTGATGTCGCAGAACGCAGGGACAAGACCGTTCCTCACAATAGCGTGTGTGGTTGAAGCAAAGGTGAACGGCGTAGTTATAACCTCCGAACCCTTTTCAAACCCCATAGCGGCTATTATGTTTTCGAGCGCCAGATGACCGTTTGTGTAAAGCGTAACATTTTCGGCGCCCAAGTATTTTTGCAGATCCGCCTCCAACTGCTTGTGCTTCACACCCATATTTGTGAGCCAATGGCTGTCCCAAATATCCTTTATTTCTTCACAATACTCCTCAAACGTAGGCATAGAAGAGCGAGTGACATTAATTCGTTCCATAAGCACCGCTCCTCACACAGTGAGTCCCATTATCATCGGAACTGTTATCAGCACCAATATATATCCCAGCAGATCCACCATTACGCCATATTTGAAATAATCTTTGAACTTATACCCGGCAGCCATAGATATCCCCCATGTGGATCCGGAAAGCGGACAGGTAGCGCCCATACTTGCCCCAAATACAATTCCCATTGCAAAAGCAGGAACATTAAGTCCCATTTTCGGCGCTATTGACATAACAACTAAGAGCGCTATTGAAATAGCGGTAGAATTAGAAATGAAAAGACTTGTAATTTGAGAAAAGAGCACCAGTACTGCGAATATCATAAACGGAGACATATTTACTCCCGCAAGTTTCATAAACCAATTAGCAAGAATGTCTATTCCTCCCGATGACTTCAACACAGTTGCCAAGCCGAGACAAGCAGCCAATCGCCCGACTATATCCCAATTCAATTTAATAACTGCTTCCTTTTGCGAAATACAACCTGTAATAATACACGCCAAAGCCGCAAATGTAGATGTAATATGGGGTTTAATCTCTATATCAGTAAAAGGAATTTTTTGCACTATATAGAAAAATACCATAAATGAAAAAATTATGCCGATAGCAACCGCTTTTTTAGGCTCAACCTTATCATTATGAGCATCAACTTCTTTTGTAGGGCTTACAGGCTGTCTTGCTCCCCAAATTCTTTGCCCTAGCGGATAACCTATAATCAGACAGTAAAGCAAAAACACAATCCCCATTATAATACCGAAAGGCGTAAAATCAAAAACTCCAAAACATTTATATCCATATCGTTCTAAAAGTCCCTGTGCTGTCATTTGCTGTGACGAACCGACAAGCGTTGTTATTCCGCCGGCATTTACAGCCAAAGTTATAGGAATAATATGGTTCATCGGTTTTATATTTTTGTTATTTTTACCAAGCGCAAAAATTATCGGTATAAAAATCGCTAATACAGTAACATTTGTCATAAATGTGGAAAGCAAAAAAGCAATTATGTAAGAAAATGCCATAAGTTTGCGTTCGCTGCCCTTTGAAACCTTAATAACAACATCGCCGATTTTACCTGCAACACCTGTTTGGTCTATGGCCATACCAACTATTAAAACGCCTACAAGCATAATCACTGTTGAACTTGCAAATGAACCGAAAGCATCTTCAAATTTGCCTATCCCGAGCAATACCATTACAGCGCACCCTAAAATTGCCGAAGCAGCCATAGGAAGCCTGTCCCAAATAAACAAAACGATACATAAGCTGAAAACAATTAACGAAGCCGCATCGGCGTGCGAAGAAATATATCCTATAATATTCATATTAATCTAATCCCTTCAAAGTGTTTTTCTTTCCCAAATTTTAAAATTTTGTCTGTTGTTTTTTTCTGAAAATCTTTTTCTAACACTCCGTCTGCACATTGTGCAAACTTGCTTTGTATGTCCTCATATGTAAAAGGATTTTGTGGATCTCCCTTCGGGATTAGAACCGTGTTTTTAAAAGTGTTCCCGTTTTTACAAACTATTACCACCCTGCATCCGCGTATGCCTCTGTCGCGATTTTCCATAGAATCATCGGCAATCAGTTTAATCTTTTCAGCCAACAACCTCACCGATTCGGGTACGGAATTAAAATCTAACTCATTAAGCGAAAACCTTCCGTATACGAGGCTGCAAGCTAAGGAATAACAAATTGAAAATTTCGAATCGTCCTGCGTTTTCGGCCATTTTATCTGACCGGCAATACGAATGGCATTTGAATATATATATACATTTATATTTTCTATATCCTCAGGTTTTAGATCATATTCTTCGCGCAATTCAAGTGCCGCCTGAATTCCGCAATGTGTATGCCTGCATGACGGATACGGTTTAATATAGCATTCATCAATACAAAACACTTTCCCGAGTCCCTTGTCAATTACTTGATAATCAATACTTTCGGACATAGCATGAAACCAACCTTTTTTGCTCTCAAACGGATTGACTCCGCCATCCACACCGTTTTTTGCAAGTTCGGCAGCCAAAATGCCGCATTCTGCTGCTTTTGCAGGATTAAGAGGTTTAATGCTTTGTCCAGACTCTGCCACTATCATTAAACCGCTCGCCATAGTAACCGAAATAGCCATAGAATTGTAGATTTGTTTCTCATTAAGTCCCATTAATTTTGCACTCGCGGCCGCACAGGCTATTACTCCGGCCGTACCAGTGGAATGGAATCCTCTGTGTACAAGTCCGGGTTGTGCCGCTGCTGCCATTCTGCAATAAACCTCATACCCTACATTTATAGCTACAATCATATCTTTTTCATCGGATTTTAACTTTTCTCCGATTGCCAATACCGTTGAAAAGACGTGTGCCCCCACATGTCCCATTGCTTTTCTGTTTCCGTCATCCATATCGGCTCCGTGAGCGTAACACGCATTAATAAAAGCTGCCTTTCCGCATGGCAGTTTTTTTGTGCCAAACAATGAGGAACTCTCTTCTGTGCCGCATTGAGAATATATGTAATCCTCTATTGCACGATTAAATGTCCTGTTGACTTTTTTCCCCGCCAGAGCGGCACAAATATAATCCAACAAGAATTTTCTTGTATTTTCCACAGTACTTTGCGGAATATCGTCATATTGTAATTCACTTATAAAAGAACTCAACACATTGCAGAAATCTGTCATTATATCATTCCCATTCCCTTCTTTATTGCTTTATTTAATCAATTTGCGGTTGCTTATCAATTCGGAAATATCATGTCTCATCATATCGTTGCCATCAGCGTTTATCACTTTAATCAAATCTATCGAAGAATTATACTTATCCACATACTCTTCATATGTATCGGCTATTATTGTAAAACCAGCAATTCTGTCTCCGCTGCTGTTTATCTCATTGCCGAAATGTGTACCTTTCTCCTTGAAAACAAAATAACTATCTATTACGCCGGATTCTTTAAGCTCTTCAAATCCCTCAACATGATCGTATATTCCGCCTTTTGTGTAAATAAATTCATTTGTTATATACTTGTTTGTAAATATCGGCTTTTTGAATGTATTTCCTCCGATAGCCGCAGATACGGTACAATCTATAATATCTATGCCAGAATTTTGCTTAATCAACTGATATTTTAACCCGCCGCCCGTTCTTGCGCTGAATTCTATAACATACATATGTCCTTTATTGTATAGCATTTGAATCAGCATAGGCCCGTTACGAAGTTTAAATGCTTCGGTTATTTTACAGGCAATTTTTTCTATTTCGATGTACGCAGCATAATCTATATCTGCCGGTACTACAGAACGATATATTATAAATTTGCCGTCTATTTTTGCTTTTTGACTTTCAGATACGCAAAGGATAAACGGTACTCCGTTATTGATATAAACATCAACGGATATTTCCTTACCTTTTATGAACTCCTCCAAAACAGCGTCGCCCGTACGGCTGTAATCAAACGCTTTATCAAGAGCCGCTAAAAGTTCTTCTTTATTTCTTACCTTTGCCACACCTTTTGAACTATTGCAGTCAACTGGTTTTACAATCATCGGAAAAACCAATCCTGTCGGAATATTGTAATCTCCTCTTTTTTGTATGGAAAACTTTGCCGTAGGAATATCGTTTTCATAAAAGACCGATTTCATATACTTCTTGTTTGTTACATTTTTCCCTGTTTCGGCAGCAATATAGCACGGTAATCCTAATTCTTCACTGACAGTCGCCACCGTATTAAGAGCCTGATCCGTGCATACCGTAATTATGAGATCAACTTTTTCATTAACGGCTATTTCCTTTATTGCATTTATATCAAGCGTACTTGTCCTGTAAAATTTGTCAGCAAATTTCTCCGCCACAGGATGTTCTGTATAATCGGCAAGTATTGTATAATAACCTCTGCCTTGTAGATTTTTTATCAATTCTATTTGCGGTATTCCGCCCGCCAGCACTAAAACTTTCATTTTCAATCACACCAATGTTATGTATAATTCTTTATATCCTGTAATTCCGATTTTAGAAACCAAGGTTTCTGACGCAACTTCGACTCCGTTACACCATTCTATTATGGCTTTCGGTAAATTGCAGCCTCCCATATGGGAAAAAGGATATCCCCCTCCGAACCGCGCATTCATTTCAATAATATAGGGTGCGCCGTCAACAACGAAAAAATCGCAGTCCATATTTGCAATATGTCCCGTCAGTTTGCCTAAACGGGTAGCTTCTTGCCTTATTGAGTCGTTATCAACAAGTTCGGCTATGTCTGTTTCTCCTGCGCGCATTGCAACTTTTCTGCGAATGTTTACCGCACGATTCTTACCTTTTAGATCGTTAATTATATCTACGCCGTATTCACAGCCTTCAAGATATTGCTGATATATTATCTTTTCTTCTTCCTTTGCGGATTCATATTTTAAATAAGATTTATTTACCGATCGCACATTTCTTCTGAAATAGTATAGTAATGCCGACTCATCTTCCGCCACAGACAACGCAATTGAGCCACATCCAAATCTCGGCTTGATTATTACGGGATACGAGATTTCACCCTTGTCAAGTGCAAGCAAAACGCTTTGAAGTGTAAGATATGTCTTCGGAGTTTTGAAACCGTTATCCTTCAAAAAATTATATGTTTTCCATTTATCATTACAAATATCGATAATATTAATATCAGAAACTATTACTTTCGTGCCTATTTGTTCAAATTTTTCCTTATTCTTGGCAAGTATCGGTAAGTCCATATCAAACAATGAAATTATGACACCGATTTTGTTTTTTTTGCAGTATTCCAAAAGGAAAGGGATATATTCTTCATTATATATAAGCGGTGTTATAACACTTTTATCTGCATAGTGAAAGGCAACTGTTCTATTATCCGAATTGCCGACGTGTACCTCGCCGAACTCACCCAACACATCTTTAAAATATTTTACCATATAGGCTCTTCTGCCTACCGAAGTTAAAAGCACGTTCATTTTTTCACACTCCTAAAACGGACAATCAGATGAACATCCGCCGGTCTTAATTCATTTTTTAATTTATAAGATTCAAATCCAAAACTATCATACAGTTTTAGGGCATTTTTATTCGCTTTATCCGTATATAAATGAACTGCCGATAATCCGTTTTTCTCTGCTGTGTTTAAAAATTCCGTTATTAATTTTTTTGCAATACCCCTCCTTCTCATTTCAGGTAGTGTTGCAACTATGGATATGTACCCTATTCCGTCAAACGCATTATCAATATAGCCGGCAACAAGTGAAATGATTTTTTCACCGTCAGTCTCATAAAAAATAGTCGCACGATCAATCAGTTTTCTCGCAAATTCATGTAAATTTGTTTTTTCGGATAACGGTATCGGAAACAATTTATCGACCGCATATAAAAATTCTTCAAGGCTTTTAAGAGTAATGTTATTCACTTTCTCCCCCGATTTAAACATATTTCTTCAACATATTAAGCACATATTCAAAACTTTCTATTTTAAATACCTTTGAAAGAGTTATATACAACACCGCTCCGACAGTTGCCTGTAAAATCAAAGTAACTGTGACGGGCAATCCCACACAATTCAAAAGATAAACGCAAAAGCCCATTACGCAACTTAAAGCAATCTGCGGCAGCATATCCTTTAACTGCTGTATGTACCCATATTCCAACAATTTTTTGTTTGGGAATGAATTTATAATTTGACTGAAAAGTGATGCTAAAAGGAGAC
>CAKSQT010000017.1 GCA_934486755.1 uncultured Eubacteriales bacterium
TCGTTATCGAGGTTGCTCACAACCGCTATAATATCGTCGGCGTATGCGCTGCCGAGCCATAATCGCTGTTCGTAAGCATATCTTAACTGCTCCGCGGCACAGCCCGCCGTCAACACTATAACAGAATAGGACTGAGCCGATTCATCGGGTGAAATAAAGATGAGCTTTACGGCGTGGAACATCTCGGTAAGTCCCAAAAGAGCCATAATTCCAAAAAGTATTATCAAAATAATCTTAATCATAAAACCCACCTCAATAACATTATATGCAGAAGCGGGTTTTATGCTCAACTGATATTAACTGTCGTGCTGTACGTTCCGACCTGCCAGATGTTGGTATAACTATCCGACTTTACGGTTACATTTACCGAATGTTCGCCTGCGGATTTACCCTTTAAATCAACAAGCGCGTAAATATCCGATGAATTGATTTTGTATATAACTGACTTCGGGCCGCATATTTTAACATTTCTTATCGAACTTGAATTTTTAGCGGTCAGTCCCGAATTGAGATTATTGAATTTCACGTTTGATATTGTAAATGTCTTTTCGGCATATCCCGAAGTATCTATACTAACGGTAAAATAATCTATCGAATCGAGTATTTTCACACCGTCGGGCAAAACGGGAGATACATCAAACTTATTGGAAGAAGTGGATACCTTTGTAAAATCTATCGGCGTGAGCGATATTTCCGTAATGGCAGAAACTACGTCGGGAGTGCCGATAATAGTCACCGTATCGTGATTTACCGAGAAATTTATATCCGACTGCGTAAGACCCGAAGGAAGATTTGAAAACGTAGGCTTTACCCTGACGGTTGCTTTCTTGGATATAGGCACCGTGACCTTCACCTTTTCGGCATTAATTTCAAGATTTGAGGTGTCAACCTCGTTTTCGTCGGCATCATAGAACAAAAGCGACGCGTCATAGGTTTGCGAACTGCTGAGAGTCTTATTTACCTCAGCATAGGCGACAACCTCATTAATGGTATTCAAAACGCTCCGCGGACCTTTTACGGTTATAGTATCGCTTTCGGTAGTATTATCCACAGCGCTGACAATAGGAGTTTCGGCAACAAGTCCGTCAGACACCGCAACGCCTACCAGCTTCGGTACGACCTCAAATTCCTTTGTGTCGATATAATCAAGTGTCACCTTTACGTGCGACGGCGAATAGCTCACAAATGTATATCCGCTTTTTGCTGTGCCGCGGGTACCGAAGACTTCAAGATCGTAGGTGCCTGGTTCTGTTATCTCCGCGGCGGAGGCGTAAAGCGCAAAATCATCGGTTTTCAGCGAGCTTACTATATAATTTGGACCGCTGACGACAACGGTGAACTTTTGCGCCGCAATGTCGCCCACTATACCCATTCCGTTTTCACCCGCAACAGTACCTTCAAGATTAACGTTTACGGGAACGTCGGTAAATGTCTGCTGTCTTACAGGATTTTGGTTTATCATAATTATAAGCCAAAAAACGAAGGCTATAAATACTGAGAACGGCACTGTGAAGCGCTTATTATAAAGCAATTTTCTGACAGAAAAATTGTTAAGAATCTTTTTTATCGGATTCATTGCCCACATCTGCCTTTCTGTGATTTTTCTTAAACGGATTAATGTGCTTCAATGCCGCAACGACAGTATTCTCGCGGTTATTAAGTTCGGGGTCGAGAAGCTGGCGTCTTAACTCGGCGCCTGCCGAAACAGCGTTATAGTTACGCTTTATCTGTCCGTTTGAGGCGAGAGATATATTACCCGTTTCCTCCGAAACAACGAGTACGACAGCGTCGGAATTTTCGGTCATTCCTATTGCGGCGCGGTGTCTTGTGCCGAGCTGAGAGCTCAAATCCTCACGCTGAGTAAGCGGCAATATACAACCCGCGGCATAAAGACGTCCGTCACGTACGATAAGCGCACCGTCGTGCAACGGAGATTTAGGATAAAAAATGTTATTAACCATTGAAACAGACGCTTCGGCGTCTATAACGGTTCCCGTATTAATGATTTCGCCGAGCTGTGTGGTACGTTCAAACACGATAAGCGCGCCTATTTTCTGTTCCTGCATCACGCCTGCGGCCTTGCTGACATTATCAATACACTGCGACAAAACGTCAGACTCATCGTCAAGCATTTGTCCTCTGCCGAACTTTGTGCGCCCTACCCTTTCAAGTATTCTGCGAAGCTCAGGTTGGAATATAACCGCCATAGCTATAATTGCGGAATCAACAACCTTTGACAGCAGCCATTTAAGGCTTGCGAGATTCCACCAATTGGCGGCAAAATACACAACGAGCAGTATAACCATACCTTTAACAAGCTGTCCTGCTCTGGTCTCGCGCAAAAAGCCGATTGCTTTATAAACGATAAAAGCAATAATCAAAATATCAATTATATCATAAGGAATCCTCATATTTGAAACAGCATACAAAATTTGATTCCAGAGGGTATAAACCGTGTTAAACAGCGAATTCACCTGCCGTCATTCCTTTGCTCATAATTATACAACTATATAATAACATAATATCCTTGTTCGTTCAATGAATTTTTTATTAATTTTGGTAATTTATTTTTTTATAAAAGGTTTGGAATTTACGGTTCGCAATAAGTATGCTATTTCCTCTCTTGTGTTAAAGACAGACGGCGAGACCCTTACCGTTCCCGTATCAACGGTTCCTATCGCTCGGTGTGCTGTCGGGGCGCAATGCAGACCTGCGCGTACGGCAATTCCGTATCGGTCAAGCAATTGAGCTGTTTCTCCGCTCGTCATACCCTCTACATTGAACGACAAAACGGGTGCATAAGAACCCGACTCGGGAGAAGGCGCATAAAGTATACAATGCTTTGAATTTTTAAGACCGTCATACAGCATTTTTATAAGCTGCATTTCGTGACGGTATACATTGCTTATTCCGCGCATCTTTACAAATTCGGTTCCTGCGGAAATTCCTAAAATAGCGGGTACGTTTATAGTTCCGCTTTCCACCCTTTCGGGCAACATATCAGGTTGGGCAAAATTCACGGATTCGGTTCCTGTTCCTCCTTCTATTATAGTGTCGTTTATCGGTTTTTCGCATATAAGGGCGCCTATTCCCATAGGCGCGTACAAGCCTTTATGTGGCGCTATGCACAAGTAGTCAATGTGCATTTTTTGCATATTAATATCGACTATTCCCGCTATCTGCGCCGCGTCTACCGTAAATAAAATACCTTTTTCAAAGCACAAAGAACCGATTTCGGCTATCGGAAGAATTTTACCCAGAACATTTGACGCGCCCGTACAAATTATCATTTTTGTATTGTCCCTTATTTTATCACGGAAGTTATTAACCGTTACGGCGTCATCTGTCAAGGAAACCTCAGCAACATCGTAAGACACCCCCGACTTTACGAGCGGACGCATAACGGAATTATGTTCAAGCGACGAAACGATTACGTGATCCCTGCCCGTTAGAACCCCTTTTATAACACAATTAAGACTGTGGGTGCAGTTTTGCGTAAAGACCACGTTTTCAGGTCCCGAGGCTCCGAAAAAATCCGCCAGTGCTTCCCTTGTCTCATAAACCCTTACCGCGGTCATTTCAGAACGCTTATGCCCGCTTCTGCCTGGATTTGCACAATATTTTACCAAAGCCGTATCAACCGCCCGTATTACGGAAATCGGCTTTTTCCCCGTGGTTGCGGCATTATCAAGATATATCATAAAATCAACTCCTTTTACTATATACCGTACACTAAATAAGAGGCTCCTTGCAGAGCCTCTTTTATATCAATTCTTTTCATTAATACCGAGTATTTTTATCCCTGCACTGCGCAATATTTTTTCAGCCGATGATATATCGCCGCTAATCACGATTGTATATCCGCAGCCTGCACTTCCCAAACCGGACGTTATCCTTTCTATTGAGGCATTAAACCCTTTTCTTCTTAAAATATCTCTGCCTTTCATAGCATAGGTGATCGTCCCTGTTGTTATGATATACCTTTTCATTTTTTCACCCCGTCCGACGTATGAAAGTATGGACAAAACGGTACGTACACTACATACTATGCCGAACGACAAAATGTGTCATTAACTTTTGGGGTTATCCTGTATCATTTCGCTTTTATAATACTTGACCGTTATAATTACGGCGACGGGCACAAGAAATACGCCGTATAAACCGAAAAGTTTAAGACCGATAAACATTGAAATAAGCGTAAGCAAAGGATTTATCCCTATTTGTCCGCCGATAATTTTAGGCTCTAAAAAGTTTCTTATTACCGTTATTATAAAATAAAGCACGAGTATCTGCGCGCCCTGCGCCGCATTGCCTGCGGCAATTTGAATAAGTCCCCAAGGGACAAGCACCGTGCCTGTTCCCAAGATAGGAAGTATATCTATAACAGCGATAACAGCAGCCAAAACAGGGGCAAATTTAATTCTTAATATTATAAAACCTACCAACAGTTCGGCAAATGTAATCAACATAAGCAGCAAATAGCCGAGAGCAAATTTCATAATGCTCTGCGTAAATATATCCTTTATTTTTATTACCGACGCATATTTGTCTTCGGAAATCATACTGCGCAAAAAACGGACAAGACCGTCAAAATCCTTTGCAATATAACAGCTTGCCACAACGGTAACGATAGAGCTTACCAAAACGGACGGTATACGCCTTGCGATTCCTGCGGCATACGAGGACAGGAACGCCGTGAGCTTTGACGCAACATCGGTTACAGACGTTTTTAGGACGGTATTAAGAGTATCGGTAACATCTTTCGGAAGTCTCTCAAAATGCTTGTTTATTTTTTCATATACGCCGCCGAAAAAATTTGAAACCGAGCCTATATACTTAGGCAATTCCTCTGTAAGTTCGGAGGCGAAAACTGCGAATTTTGTCACCGCAAATACAGCCAGGGCGGCAATTACAGCAAATGTCGCCGCCGCAAAAACCGCCGCCAGCGTACCGCTTTTAATTTTTGTTTTTGCAGACACTTTCCTTGCGGGGCGTTGCATAATGTAGGCTATAATCACTCCGAAAACGAACGGCAGCAAATAGGCGAGCAAAAATTTTGAAACGAAAAGCACTGTTCCGACCGCAGTAAGTATAAAAACAATATTTATTATAAATTCTTTCTTAACATTCTGTTCCAAAAAATCAGTCCCTGTTAAAAATATTTATGCAAAACGTACATTAGTGTAAAAAATGAATGTTTACAGTTGATTTTCAGCAAAAAGTGTACTATAATTAAATACAATCGTTCGTCTACGGAGGACAAAAATGAAAAATGACAGCCAACTTATTCTCGTAAACGCAAAAATACTTCCTCCCGTATTTTACGGTGTTATCAAAGCAAAGGAACTGCTGGCGTCGGGTGCCGTTACCTCGACATCAAAAGCGGTTGAGCTTGCGGGCATTTCGCGCAGCGCCTTTTATAAGTATAGGGATTTTGTGTTTAAATATACCGAGCCTGACATCGGCACCGTGAGCCTTGCCGCTGTTTTACGCGACCGATCGGGCGTTTTTGCTGCATTTACGGGAGCGCTGTGCAAATACGGTGCAAACATAATAAAAATAAATCAGGATCTGCCCGAAAACGGCGTCGCCGCTGTTACTGTGACCGTAACGGGAGATAATATAGGCATAAGCACCCAAGATTTCATTAATGAACTTATGACAACCGAGGGCGTAATATCCGTAAAAACAATATAATCAGATTGGAGAAAAATATGTTAAACGTTGCAATTATGGGACACGGAGTTGTAGGCTCCGGCGTTGCGGAGATTTTAATTGATCATTCACAGCGAATAACAAGCAAAGCAAAGGAAGAAATAAATGTAAAATATATTCTCGACCTTCGTGATTTTGACGGGCTTTCTTACAGCGAAAAATTCATAAAGGATTTTAACATAATCGCAGAGGATCCCGAAGTAAAGATCGTAGTTGAGGTTATGGGCGGAACCGAGCCAGCTTATACGTTTGTTAAGAACTGTCTCAGTGCGGGCAAAAGCGTGGTAACCTCTAACAAAGAGCTTGTTGCCGCAAAGGGCGCCGAGCTGTTGAAAATTGCGGCGCAAAACAATGTGAATTTCCTTTTTGAAGCAAGCGTAGGCGGCGGTATACCGATACTCCGCCCTATGGCACAGTGCCTTGCCGCAAATGAAATAACCGAGATTACGGGTATTTTGAACGGAACGACCAATTACATCTTAAACAAGATGATAAACGACAATATGGATTTTAAAACGGCTCTTGCCTTGGCTCAAAAGAACGGTTTTGCAGAAAAAAATCCCGCCGCTGACATTGAAGGTCACGACGCCTGCCGTAAAATATGCATACTCGCCTCACTCGGTTTCGGCAAGCACGTTTATCCCGAACAGGTCAAGACCGAGGGTATAACCGAAATCACTCTTGACGATGTTGAATACGCAAACAATTTTAACTGCGTTATAAAACTGATAGGCAGAGCGAAGCGGCTTGAAGACGGCAGAATAACCGCAAGCGTTCGTCCTACCGCGGTAAGCCGAGAAAACATACTTTCGGGCGTAAACGGCGTGTTCAACGCCATAACCGTGACGGGCGACGAAACTGGCGATGTTATGTTCTACGGCAAGGGCGCAGGAAAATTCCCGACCGCAAGCGCAGTTGTAGCCGACGTTATTGATTGTGCAAAACACATCAACGCCCGCAAATACCTCGAATGGGCTGACGGCGAGGACGGCTATGTTTCCGAATCCTCAAATGAAAAAGAAAAATTTTATGTATGTATGAGTTCAGACGATTACAGCACGCTTGAAAACGAGTTCAAATCGCAATTCGGAGAGCTTTTCTATATAGGCAACAAGGAAAAGAACGAACTTGTGTTTATGACCGAGCCTATGTTTGAAGATGAATTAAAGGCTAAAACCGAAAAAATAAAGTCGGCAACCGCAGTCAAAATTCTGCACACTCTTTTTTAATACTTCGGAGGTAAAATATGTCACTGATAGTAAAAAAATTCGGCGGTTCTTCCGTTGCAAACGCCGAGCGTGTTTTTCACGTTGCAAACACCATTGTGAACGATTATAAGAAAGGCAACGACGTAATCGTTGTAGTATCCGCACAGGGCGATACTACCGACGATTTGATTGAAAAAGCCAACGAGATCAACCCGAACGGCGCTTCAAAGCGCGAGCTTGATATGCTGCTTGCCGCGGGCGAACAAATCTCAATAGCACTGCTTTCAATGGCGATTGAAAAGCTCGGTTTCCCTGTTGTATCGCTCCTCGGTTGGCAGGCAGGCTTTAACACCGATTCGCACCACGGTATGGCAAGGATAAAAAATCTTAATACCGAACGCATACGCAACGAATTATCAAAGAAAAACATAGTTGTTGTGGCAGGTTTCCAAGGCATCAACAAATACGACGATATTACCACGCTCGGCAGGGGCGGTTCGGATACCAGCGCCGTTGCGATAGCGGCGTCTATGAAAGCCGATCTGTGCCAGATATACACCGATGTTGACGGTGTGTATACAGCCGACCCACGAAAGGTGGACACCGCAAAGAAGATGTCCGAAATAACCTATGACGAGATGTTGGAGCTTGCGACGCTCGGAGCGCAGGTTCTTAACAACCGTTCGGTTGAAATGGCTAAAAAATACAATGTAGAGCTTGAAGTCCTTTCAAGCCTTGAAGACAAACCGGGCACAATAGTAAAGGAGACGGTAAAAATGGAAAAAACACTTATAAGAGGCGTTGCCAAGGACTGTGACGTTGCGCGTGTATCTGTAATCGGTTTGACGGACGCACCAGGAATGGCATTTAAACTCTTTAATAAACTTGCGCAGTACAAAGTGAATGTAGACACTATTCTTCAATCGGTAGGACGCGACGGCACTAAGGACATAACGTTTACCGTGCCGATAGGTCAATGCGAAAGCGCTATGAACGCTATTAATTCAATAAAGGACAGCCTTTCTTACAAAGAGCTGAGTATGGATGATTCAATAGCAAAAATCTCTATCGTCGGCGCGGGAATGGAAAGCCACCCAGGGGTTGCTTCAAAAATGTTTGAGGCTCTTTATGACGCCGACATCAACATTCAGATGATTGCGACAAGCGAAATTAAAATTTCGGTTCTTATTGATCAGAAATATGCCGATAAAGCTGTAAAAGTAGTTCATGATGCATTTATAAATTAAAAATGTCGTTGAATGTCCCCTTTTGTCGTTCTATAATAAGCAACAGAAAGAAGATTAACAACCGACATAAAAGTTCGGGAGAAAGGGAGATTTAATATGGAAAAAGACGCTGTTTCGGCTGGTGTTTCGCAGGTCGGAGGATTGTTCAGCACCGCGGAAATCAAAATGCTCGTATGTTACATTTACGCAACGATAAACGAACCTGTACCTGGCAGAAGGCTTGCAGATCTGCTTCATATGGAGGGCATTGCGAACTGTTTTGAGGTCAACGACGCTATTGACTCGCTTTGCCAAAGCGGACAGCTAAAACTGTTTAACGAAAGTGACGACACCTATGTGATAACCGAAAGCGGAAAAAGCATTTCGGAAACACTCAAAACCTCGCTTCCCTACGCTGTCAAGGACCGCGCTTATGCCGCCGCACTGAAAATGCTGTCGCGCTTTAAAAATACACGCGATACGAATGTTGACGTTGTTCACGAAAACGACAGGACATATTTACAGTGTTCGCTTATAGACAGGGATATTAACTTTTTAACAGTTAAATTGCTTGTATCGGACAATGACCAAGCCTTTGCCATAAGAGAGAAATTCTTAGACAATCCTGCAAAGGTATATACCGCTGTAATAGAAGCGCTTACAGGCGATTTATAAGAAAACAGAAAGATACAGCCGAGTTAAACACTCGGCTGTATCTTTTAATCTGTATTTTTTTTTATGCCAAACAGCACGCGGAGGATACCGCTTAAAAACTTTGGACTTTTAAACAAAACTACCTTCATACAAATACCCCCATCAGCATCTTGAACCCGATATGCCGAGAATAATGACCCAAACGGCTAACACCGCTATAAGAAAACGCGGGGGACAAAAACAGCTTATAAGTAATCCTACGGCAAAGGTAATTGCAAGTATACCTTTATTATAATTGCAACGTCTTCGCATATTGATTCCCCCTTTGTTTCTTACAATACCATTATATAGGGGAAATTCAAAAATGTTACTTTTTTTTGCGATTATGCGCTTCCCAAGGCTTTAATTGTTTCAATTCATTAAATAATTCAACATACGACCTGTGGCGGGTCGGCTCGACCAGACCGTCCTCAACCGCTTTAAGAACACCGCATCCGTTTTCGCAGGTGTGCGAGCAGGTAGAAAAACGGCAGCTGCCCGTAAATCTCTCAAAATCGGGGAAGCACTCGGCAAGCTGTTCTTTGAAGCCGTAATCCCCGCTGTCATATTCAATTGAAGAAAAACCCGGTGTATCGGCGACATAACCGCCGTCGGGATTTATGAAAAGTTCGGTATGTCGTGTCGTGTGACGGCCTCTGCCGAGTTTTTCGCTTACGTCGCCCGTCTCGATTTGACTGCCGAACAGCCTATTTATAAGGCTAGACTTGCCGACTCCGCTGTTGCCCGTAAAGGCGCATACGGAGTTTTTTAAAGCTGTGCGCAGTTCCTCGGTTCCCTCGCCTGTGGCGGCGGAAACAACAAAGGTTTCAAAACCCGCGTTACCGTAAATACGCCGCCAATCTTCAAAATCACCCATATCGCACTTATTGAAAACTATGTACGGCTTAATGCCGTTATATACAGCGATTGCCGTAAGCCTGTCAACTGTATACGAGTTTGGCGACGGTGTTGCAAACGAAGAAATGATAAAGAGCTTTTCAATATTTGCAACGGGAGGACGGTGAAGGCAGGTCTTTCGCTCACAGACGCGTTCAATAATACCGTGCATATTTTCGGTGACCTCAAATTCAACAAAATCACCGACCAGAGGGGAGATTCCGTTTTTGCGGAAACTCCCCCTTGCTTTACATTCATAAATTTCGCTGCCGCAGCCGACATAGTAAAACCCCGACAACGCTTTCAGAATTATACCGTTCATTATCTGTTGCTTGAACTGCCCGAGCTTGAATTACTGCTCTTTTTTTCATAATCGCTTCTCATTGAAATAGGCGTCCAATTACCCGTTGAAGTATCAACCTTTATCTTGATATATTTTCCGTACTTAGAACCGTCGGCAGTAAGCTCTACAACGAGTGTCATAGATTTTTCGGAAGTGGTTATTTTTTCAAACGTGTAATTGCTTAAATCATTAATGTTGATCTTCGGGCTTTCCTTAATCAACTGGCCGTCCTGCCAAAGAGAAACGTATCCCGTATCCGACACAAAGTCATTCGGCAGATCGACAGTTACGTCAAAGGTGTACTCAACCGAGCCTGAGCTTACGTAAATTACAACGGTACTGCCCTCGGGAAGCTGACCCGACGCAGGCTCCTGAGACACAACATAACCCTCGGGGTAATACTTTTCATCGCCTGTCAATTTCTTCTCACGGATCTCAACAACAAGATTTTTGCCCTCAATGCTTGATTTTGCAGCGTCGCTTTTCAGACCTACCACATTCGGAACATCAACATTTTTAATCGGCTTTCCGCTGCTTATAAACACTTTGATCTCGGCGCCTTCTTCGACAACTGTGGTTCTTGCAGGCTCTGTCTTAACAACCAGACCTGCCTGAATATCTTCGCTTGCCATTTCGGAAACAACCGTCTTAAATCCGTTAGATTTCAATTCGGAAACAGCCGCCGACTCGGTTTTGCCGTAAACATCTGGCACCTTTTTGGTCGATTGCCCCATACTAACATAAACCGTTATTTCAGCGCCCTTTTTGAGTTTTTTGCCTGGCGTCTGCGACTGGTCGTAAATTACGCCGTAATCGTATTCAGAGTTATAATCCCACTCATAATTAAAGTCAAACTTATCGTTATAATCTTTATTTGCTTTGAGGTCCTCAAACGAAGTTCCAATAAACTTCGGGCACTCTATTTCAGAGCCTGTGCTTGAAAACAGTTTCGGCACAAACATTATTGCAAGGACGATTATCGCGATAACAAGAGTTGCCGCTATTCCCGCAAGAATTGGTATTATGTTATTCTTTTCCTTTACTTCTGCGGTATCTTCGGGCGGGTCGGCAAGTTTAACCCCGTCAATCTCGCCGACGAATTTTGTAGGCGAATCGTCTATGAAATACGAATAACCGAAAGTAGCGGACGGGTCTTTTCGGAACTGTTCCAAATCGCAAAGCATTTCTGCCGCCGACTGATACCTGCGGTCGGGACTTTTTTGCATAGCGTGCATTGTTATCTGTTCAAGTCCGAGCGGGATTGAACCATTAATTTCGGTAGGCAGCTTAGGCTCGCGTTGAAGCTGCATAATAGCAACCGAAACGGCACTTTCCGCCTGAAACGGCAACTGACCCGTAATCATTTCATAAAGCATAACTCCGACAGAATAAATATCCGCCTTTTCATCGGTCTTCTCACCGCGCGCCTGTTCAGGGCTGATATAGTGAACCGAACCGATAGCCTTATCGGTAATGGTGCGCTGTTCGCTTCTCGCAAAACGGGCAATGCCGAAATCGGTCACCTTTATGGTGCCGTCGGGCAAAACCATAATATTCTGCGGTTTAACGTCACGGTGAACGATGCCTTTATCGTGAGCGTGCTGCAAGCCTTTAAGTATCTGTATTGTAAAATGAACGGCGTCCTTCCAACGCAGGCTTCCCTGACGTTCGATAAACTCTTTAAGGGTAATTCCGTCAATATACTCCATTACGATGTACTGTATTAGATCGCCGAAGCTGACATCATATACTTTAACGATATTCGGATGCGAGAGCATTGCGATAGCCTTTGACTCATTCTTAAATCTGCGTACAAACTCCTCGTTTGAAACAAATTCTTCTTTGAGTATTTTTATTGCAACAGTTCTGTTTTCCTGATTATCGTGGGCTTTATAAACCACAGCCATACCGCCGACACCAATAATCTCCTGAATTTCATAACGTCCGTCAAGTCGTTTTCCTACAAATTTATCCATAAAGCGTTTTCCTTTCTGTTTACTTCGTAATGGTTACGACCGTAATATTATCGCCGCCGCCGTTATCGTTTGCTTTGTCAACAAGCAGATCGGCAACGTTTGCAATATCATTGTTTTTGAATATATCCAATATATCCTGCACTTCTGTGTAATTTGTAAGCCCGTCGGTGCAGAGTAAAATTGAATCACCGTCATTAAGCGTGACCTCATTAAAGTCAACAATTATTTGCTCCTCTGCCCCAACAGCGCGCGTTATAACATTTTTCCGTGGGTGGAAACGCGCTTCAACGGGAGTGAGCTTGCCGTCCTCAATAAGGGTCTGAACTACTGAATGATCCCTTGTTATTTGAGTAAGCGAATCGTTAACCAAATAAGCTCTGCTGTCCCCTACGTGAGCGATTATTGCGTTACTGCCGACAACGAATGCCGCCACCGCCGTTGTACCCATACCCGAAAGCGCAGAGTTTTTAAGAGACATATCGTAAATTTCCACATTGGCGCTCACTATTGCGTTTTTAAGCAGTTTAGCAATATCTTCACAGTTCATATTATTGCTATATGCCCTAATGACATATTCGGAAATAACCTTAACGGCTGTTTCGCTTGCAATATTGCCTGCGTTTGCTCCTCCCATACCGTCGCAGACGACCGAAAAAACATTTCCGTTTCCGATTTCTCCCGCAAAGTATGCGTCTTGGTTCATATTCCTCACACGTCCCGTATCAATACGGCTGTGAATTTTCATAACGATTCCTCCTCTCTCTTTCTTTTGCGGAGCTGACCGCACGAAGCGTCTATATCCGAGCCGAGCGTTCGCCGCACGGTTGCGTTTACTCCGAAGCCTGTCAACTTATCCCTAAAATGCATTATACTACTTTTATTCGGTTTTTTAAAGGTATTTTCTTTAACGGGGTTTGCGGGTATTAAATTTACGTGGCTCATTATACCCTTTAAACGCCTTGAAAGCTCGTAAGCACAGGCCTCGCTGTCGTTCACCCCGTCAATCAAGGCGTATTCAAACGAAATTCTTCTGCCTGTAACGGATTGATATTCACGGCACGCTTGGAGCAGTTCGTCAATGCCCCATTTTTTATTAACCCGCATTATAGAACTGCGTATTTCATCATTTGGAGCGTGCAGAGATATGGAGAGAGTTATCGGCAGGTTTTCTTCTTTAAGTTTTTTAATGCCGCTGACAACGCCCGATGTTGACAGCGAAATATGCCGCAACCCGATATTCATTCCCCGTTCATCGGATACAAGATGTAAAAATCTCACTGAATTATCATAATTGTCAAGAGGTTCTCCCATACCCATCATCACAACGTTTGAAACTCGTATATTCTCGTCACGCTGTGCGTAGGTGAGCTGTGAGAGCATTTCCGAGGCGGTAAGGCTGCGCGTAAGTCCGTCAATACCCGAAGCGCAAAAACTGCACCCCATTCGGCAACCGACCTGTGTTGAGATACACACCGTATATCCGTGCTCATACTTCATAAGCACAGATTCGATATACTCTCCGTCGCATAGTCTGTAAAGATATTTAACTGTGCCGTCGATCTTAGATTTGAATTTTTTAACCGCCGAAACATTTGCAATATAACACTTTTGTTCCAAAACCGTTCTTAGAGATTTTGGAATATCGGTCATCTCGTCAAAGCTCTCAATTCCCGAATGAAGCCATTTGAATATTTGAGCCGTTCTGAACTTCGGCTGTGAAAGCTCGGTCAAAAAAGATGACAGCTCATCAAAATACATAGACTTTATATCAATTTTTTCCAAAGCTGCCTCCTACTTATTTTTGATTAAAAGCGCGCAAAAGAAACCGTCCGTGCCATCCTTATGCGTCATAAAGGTATGCTCATAATCAAGAGAAAAATCGCTGTGCTTCGCTAAAAAGTTCTCAATATTTTTCTCATTCTCGTTTTTCCTGAGCGTACAGGTCGAATAAAGCAGTTTTCCCCCGTGACGGAGATATTTTGCCGCATTTTCTAAAATAGCGCGCTGTGTTTTTTCAAGAGCGGTAAAATCATTGCTTTTATTATATTTTATATCGGGTTTTCTGCGTAATACGCCTAATCCCGAACACGGAACATCGCACAAAACACAGTCAAAACTGCCAAACTCACCGTTATATTCGTAAGCGTCCGCCTTAACGGGTCTAATTATATCTATTCCAAGCCTTTTAGCGCCCGAACGTATCAGGTCTACCCGCTGTTCAAATATATCGCACGAAATTATTTCGCCATTATTCTGCATAAGCTGAGCCATAGTAAAGCTCTTGCCGCCGGGAGCCGAGCACATATCCAAGACCCTGTTCCCTGCTTTCGGGGCAAGTACGGATACAACGGTTTGCGACGCGGTATCCTGAGCATAGAACATACCCGATTTATAAAGAGAATTATTTTTTATATTTATTCCGTTTTTTATTAATATGCTATTACCCGATTTTTCAATTTCAGCAGATATTCCCTGATTTGAAAACTCTTTTGCGAGTTCCTCGGCGGAGATTTTTAATGTATTGGCTCTTACCGTAAGCGGCGCCGCTTTCAGGCTTTCTTCAAGTATGGCTTTTGCATCTTCTGTGCCATAGTCGTTCACAAAGCTCTCGACTATCCATTCGGGGCAGGAATAGCGAATGCTTATCTCCTTTATACTGTCGCCTTTCGGCAATTCGACGCCGTCACGCAGAATATTTCTTAAAACCGCGTTGACAAAACCCGCATTGCGGCTTTCACCCGATTTTTTTATCAGCTTGACCGATTCGTTTACTGCGGCGCTGTCAGGTATTCTGTCCATATACATTATCTGATACAAACCGCTTCGCAAAACGTTAAGCGTATAAAACGGAAGTTTTTTAAGCGGAGTTTTGACGTACCTTGAAAGCACATAATCTATTGTTATTCTGCGGTCAAGTACGCCGTAGAATACTGCGCTTATCAACGCCTTATCTTCTTTTGAAAATTCGTTTTCGCTTAAAATGTTGTTTAAAACAATATTGGAAAACGCCGAGTCGCTGTCCACCTTTATTAAGGCGGAAACAGCCGCTTTACGGGGATTTAACATAACTTATTCCTTTATCACCGTGCCGAGCGGTATTTTTTTACCGCAGAGCATTTGTTTTGCGGTCATAGGCTTGCCGCCCTCTGGCTGAACCTTTAAAATTCTTAATACCGTACCGTCGCCGCAGGCAACGACCAGTTCTTCATCATTCCCTGCTACGGTTGCGGCGGCGGCGTTCGTTTTCCCGCCGACAAGCGCCTTCAATACCTTGACGCGTTTTCCGTCCAACACAAAAAACGAGCAAGGCCACGAATAATATCCGCGGATTTCATTATGGAGCGCCGCGGCGCTCTTATTAAAATCGAGCTTTGCCATTTCTTTTTTAAGAATAGGCGCATAGGTAGCTTCGTTTTCATCTTGTTTTTTGGGAACAACCGAGCCGTTTTCCAGGTTTTGAATTGTTGATACCATAAGTTCGGCGCTCACAAGCGACAAACGTTCAAACAGTTCATCGGCGGTTTCTTCATCGCCGATCTTGACCTTTGCGGTTTCGAGTATATCGCCCGTATCCATACCCTCGTCCATATACATAGTGCTTACGCCCGTATAGGTCTCGCCTGAAATTATAGACCATTGGATAGGCGACGCGCCGCGATATTTCGGCAAAAGTGAGGCGTGACCATTAATGCAGCCGTATTTCGGTATTGAAAGTATTTCCTTAGGAAGTATTTTTCCGTATGCGACAACTACTATTGCATCGGGAGCAATATCTTCTATAATCTTTTGAGCCTCGCCGTCGCGCAGGGTTATCGGCTGATATACCGCAATTGAGTGTTCTTCCGCATACACCTTTGTAGGCGGAGGGGTCAACACGCGTTTTCTGCCGACAGGCTTATCAGGCTGCGCAAAAACAGCGCACACCTCATTTCCCGCCTTAATAAGAGCGTCAAGCGTTACAACCGCATACTGAGGCGTTCCCATAAAAACAATTTTCATAGAATCACTCCCCTGTTTAATTATTTATGCTCTTCTCTGTCTATATAAAGTATGCCGTCAAGATGGTCTATTTCGTGACAGAAGGCTCTCGCTTTCAAGCCTTCGGCGGAAACGGTTATATTCTCGCCGTATCGGTTCTGCGCGCGTACCGTCACTTTAAGCGGTCTTGTCACAATGCCGTACTGACCAGGCAAAGAAAGGCAGCCTTCCTCACCTGTCTGTGAACCGCTTTTTTCCACAATAACGGGATTTATGAGTTCAACAAGACCGTCACCCGCGTCAACAATACAGTAACGCCTGAGTATTCCTACCTGAGGTGCCGCAAGACCAACGCCCTCGGCGGCATACATTGTTTCAGCCATATCGTTAAGCACGGTGTGCAATCTTTCGTCAAAATTAAGTTGTGTACGGCAGATCTTTCTTAAAACGTCATCGCCGAGTTTTACTATATTCCTTATAGCCATTGTTTCTCCTAAATTACTGTTTCGGGATTGACATCAACAGCGATACTGACATCGTTTCTTCGCTTTATGTCAATAGCGTTTCTGAGCATTTTCCTGAATTCACTGTTATTTTTACATTTAATTATCATTCGGTAACGGTATCGGTTGCTGACCTTAGGGATTGCCGCGGGAGCAGGTCCCAATATTATTACCTTGATATTGGGTGTATTGTTTATTATTTCCTTAATGCGCTTAAAAATGCTGTTTATTGCGTCCTGCGCGTCTTCTCTTGACTGCGACGATACGCAAACAAGGCAAATATCGCAGTAAGGCGGATAAATCATCAGCTTCCTTGTGAGGATTTCCTCCTCGTAAAACGCCTCATAATCCTGCGTTTTCGCAAGTTCTATAACATTTTCTTCGGGGTTTACCGTTTGAATGACGGCTCTGCCTGGCGAGCTTCCTCTGCCTGCCCTGCCGACCACCTGAGTAAGCAACGAAAACGTTCTTTCAAAACTGCGGAAATCTTCGCTATACATTGCTCTGTCAGCCCCGAGAACCCCGACCAAGGTTACATTTGGAAAATCAAGTCCCTTAGCCACCATCTGCGTGCCGAGCATTATATCGTATTCACCGTTTGCAAAGCTTTTAAGATAGTCGGAATACGACTCTCTGGTCATAGTGCTGTCTGCGTCCACCCTTAAAAGCCGAGCTGACGGAAAAAGCTTTTCAACATCTTCCGCGACCTTTTGGGTGCCTATTCCCATAAAGCGCATATGCTCGCCGCCGCACTGCGGACACTTTTTATCAGCCTTTTGCGAATATCCGCAATAATGACACATAAGCCGCCCATTAGCGGAATGATAAGTGAGAGATATACTGCAATTCGGACACGTTGCTACATATCCGCAATCGGGACAGGTAATATATGTATTATGCCCCCTGCGGTTGAGCAGAAGTATTACCTGCTTTTTATTATCAAGCGCTTCTTCAATTCCGTCGTACAAAACGCGGCTGACCGACGACGCATTGCCAGAGGTTATTTCTTTGCGCATATCAACGGTTTCTACGTCGGGGAGAACGGCGTTTCCGTATCTCTTAGTTAATTTATAAAGCGAATACTTGCCCGAAAGAGCGGCAGTATAGCTTTCTACCGACGGCGTGGCGGAAGCCAAACACAGCAGTGTGTTATTATAATAAGCTCGGAACTTTGCCAGCTCTCTTGCGTGAAAGCGCGGAGATTTTTCCGATTTGTAGGTATGTTCGTGTTCCTCGTCCATAATTATCAGTCCGAGTTTATTGAAAGGGGCAAATACCGCGCTGCGGGTTCCTATCGCAATAAGTGCGTCGCCGTTTTTAATACGTTTCCATTCGTCAAGTCTTTGCCCGACAGACATTGCGCTGTGAAAAACGGCTATCTTATTACCGTATCTTCCGCAAAAAATATTTATCATCTGCGGTGTAAGCGCAATTTCGGGAACCATTATTATAACGCCGAGTCCCTTTTGAGAAACCTCGTCAACCAGCTTTAAAAACACCTGAGTTTTGCCCGAACCCGTAACGCCGTGAAGCAATGCGACAGAGCCTTTACCCTGTTCAATTTGATTAAGCATTCCGACATAAGCGGCGTTCTGTTCATCGGTCAATTCAATTTCACTCTTTAAAACGGGCTTAACACAGCGGTACGGCGCCCTGTAAACTTCTTTTTCAAATTCAGTTACAACGCCGTTTTTTACAAGGGTTTTTATAACAGAATCGGTAACGCCTGTAAAGTATTTCAATTCCTTAACGCTGACAGATCCTGCGTCATTTAAAACCTGAACTACCTCGCGCTGACGTTCGGTGAGCCTTGCTGTATCCGCCCCCTCTTTCAGGCTGAGCCAGCGTTGCGAAGCGTCCCCGACACGCCTGACGGGAGTGTAATTCCTGAAAACCGCTTCCTTTTCAAATAGGGATTTAAGGAGTTCTTCGGAATTCGGGAAAGACTTTTGCACCGAATTTGAGCGCACCTCGCCTTTTGACTTAATAAAATCAAGTACCGCGCGCTCAGCGTTGCTTAAAAGCGATTCTGCCATAAATTCGGGATTAGGCGAATAATAATCGGTCAGTTTATAGCCGATACCCACAGGAAGCATTGAGTGCACCGCGTCAAACCAAGTGCAAAACGTATGCTCGTGAAGATACTCGCACATTGAAAGCATTTCAGCATTCAGAACAGGCTCGCTGTCAACAACGGATAATATACCTTTCAACCCGTCAGTATCGCCTGACCTTACGCTTAATATCATACCCTGCTTTTTGCGGTCGCCCCTGCCAAACGGGACAACAGCACGGCACCCTGCAAGAGCATCGCCGAAATTTTCCGATACCGAATATGAATATTTCCTGTCATACCCAGGCGTTGCTCCTTCAAGCACAATTTCGGCTATCCTTCCCATAAATTCAAGTCCCCCGAAATTATGATTTACTGTTTATCGGTATTAATTTCAGACGCAATCTTATCTATTGCAAGACTCACGGGCTTTTCAATGAGAATATCGCCCGCGTCTTCCGCCTTCTGCGAAATCTGCCTTGCGGTATGAGCCACGTCGATTACAAGACGGTAACGGTTATTATAGTTCCCGATTAATTTTCCGATGTTAGGATTTAACATTTTTCAAGCACCTCATCAATTATTTGTTTTCTTCTTTCGGTTTTCAGGCGACAGCTTGAAATTACCGATATTATATCGTCAACAGCAGTATCTATATCGTCGTTAACAATGATATAATCATACTCTGATGCCCGTTTTATTTCGCCGAGGGCGCTCTCCATTCTTTTATTGACCAGCTCCTCGGATTCCGTTCCTCTGCCGCTTAAACGGCGTTTTAATTCCTCGAAAGACGGCGGCATAATAAATACGCTCACCGCGTCGGGAATTTTCTTTCTTATCTGCTCGGCACCGTTTACATCTACCTCAATAATAACGTCGGTTCCGCTTTCCGCCGCGGCGATGATGGGAGCCTTCGGCGTTCCGTAATAATTACCGACATAGGTATTATGTTCAAGCAGCTCGTCGTTAGCTATCATTTTTTCAAATTCATCGCGGCTTATAAAATTATATTTCTCGCCGTTTTTTTCGCCTTCGCGCATCGGTCTTGTTATAGACGAAATTGAAAAGAACAACTCAGGCAATTTTTCAAACAGCTTTACAAGCAGAGTATCCTTACCCGAACCTGACGGCCCCGAAATTACAAAAATATCGCCCTTATTCATCCTCGTCTTCCTCCTCGTCAATAACATCTTCGTCCTCTGTCATTCGGTTGGCGACCGTTTCGGATTGAAGATAGGTAAGAATGATATGATCGCTGTCGGTTATGATGACCGCTCTTGTACGGCGGCCGTGCGTAGCGTCTATTAAAGTTCCCCGCTCCTTTGCGTCCTGTATTATACGTTTTATAGGAGCGGATTCGGGGCTGACTATGGCAACCATTCTGCCCGCAGAAACCATATTTCCAAATCCAATGTTTACCAGCTTCATAAAAGTCTCCGTTCTGTCTTAAAAAAACTATTCTATGTTTTGAATCTGCTCTCTGATTTTTTCGATTTCCGACTTGATGTCAACAACAATATGAGCTATTTCAATATCCTGCGCCTTTGAGCCGATTGTATTGGCTTCACGGTTCATTTCCTGCACGATAAAATCAAGTTTGCGTCCTACGGCGCCGCCCTCGGAAATAAGTCCGCACAGCTGGCTTATATGGCTGCGAAGACGGACGGTTTCCTCGTCCACCGCGACCTTATCGGCAAAAATCGCCGTTTCCGTAAGCAAACGCTGTTCATCGACCTTTACATCGCCTAAAAGCTCTTTTATCTTTTCTTCAATACGCTGTCTGTACTGCTTCACCGTATCGGGAGATTTCTTTTCTATTCCCCCCACCATACCGAGGATTACATCGGCGCGCGCCTTTACGTCGTCAAAAAGCCGCTGTCCCTCTTTTTCACGCATTTTAACAAACTCCGCAACGGCTTTTTTGAATACGGTTTCAACCGCGTTTAAGACAACATCGTCATCCGCAGAATTCTGCTTTATTTTGAAAATATCGTTGACGGTGAGCAATGACGAGGCTTTAACGTCATTCTTCAAATGAAGTTTGCCGCACAGTTGTTTTACGGCGCCGATATACGCGCGGGCATAATCCTCATTTGCTTCAACGGTAACAGCGTTCTCGCGGTTATCCTCAATCTGAATAAATACTTCCACCTTGCCGCGGGTAATGCTCTCACGGCATATTTCTTTTATTCGGTCTTCAACAAACATATAAGTCCGCGGCAGACGTGATGTAAACTCAAAGTACCTATGATTGACGGATTTGATTTCTGCTGTTATATTCAGTCCGTCAACAGTTTCCTTTGCCCTGCCGAAGCCTGTCATACTTCTGACCATAAACTCACTTCCAAAATAACACTATAATTCATATTATTTTACCAAAAAAGGTATGTTATGTCAACTGTTTTAACGCTTTGTAACCTTTTTTAACCATTAAAAAAGCTGTCGGTATGACAAAAGCCACACCGACAGCCCAATATATTTAAAGAATTATGCAGACAAGACCGTTACAACCCTCGTTTATGACCCTTTCTATCGTTTCCTGAACACGCATACGCGCGTCGGCAGGCATACGCGAAAGTTTTGTATGCAGTCCTTCGTTTACAAGCTCGTGCAAAGATTTTCCGAAAATGTTTGAATCCCAGATCTTTACGGGATTTTCCTCAAATTCGCTGAGCAGGTACATAACGAGATCCTCAGACTGTTTTTCACTGCCTACGATAGGACTTACCTCGGTGGTTATATTCGCTTTCATCAAATGTATCGAAGGAGCCGAGGCACGCAGACGTACGCCGAAACGTCCGCCCTGTTTCATTATTTCGGGTTCTTCAAGTTTGAGGTCCTCAATCTCAGGCATAATAATACCGTAGCCTGTGGCTTCAACCTCGTCAAGCGCGCCTTTAACACGCATATATTGCCTTTTTATCTCCGCGAGATCCCTTATGCTCTGCATAAGTTCAAGCTCGTCGTTTATCACAACGCCCGTAGTTTCAGCCAATATCTTATAAAACAGCGACGGTTTTATTTCAACGCAGACGTTTGCACAGCCGTGTCCTAAATCTATCGAGTCTACCCTTGCGCCGTTTACGCTGTCACAGTCGCCAAAGCAACTCTCAAACCTATTGACATCGCGGATATGATGCATACCGCCCGCCGCTTCCATAATTGATTTTGTAATTTCTCCGCGAAGCGGGTGGTCAAGCGGGAGCGAATTTATCCATTTCGGGAAATTTACGCTTATTTCTTTAATGGGAAATTCAAAAAGTATTCTTGACAGTATCTGTTTAATATCGTTTTCGCTGAGTTCAAGGCAGTTCACGGGAATTACGGGAACGCCGTATTTTGCCGAGAGCTTATCTGCCAAATCCTTTGCCGAATCGGATTCGGGATACATACAGTTCAACAGCACGATAAACGGTTTTTCAATCTGCTTTAACTCGTCTATAACGCGCTCTTCCGCCTCAGCATATTCCTCGCGCGGTATATCGCTTATACTGCCGTCGGTTGTTATAACCAAGCCTATTGTCGAATGTTCGGTTATGACCTTTCGCGTACCTATTTCAGCCGCCATATTAAACGGTATAGGTTCCTCATACCAAGGCGTCATTACCATTCGCGGCTGGTCGCCCTCAATATAGCCGAGGGCGCTGGGAACTATGTAACCTACGCAGTCAATAAGCCGCACATTCATAGCCGCCGAATCGTTTATATTTATGGACACACCCTTTTCTGGTATAAACTTCGGCTCGGTCGTCATAATTGTCCTGCCCGAGGAAGACTGCGGCAGTTCATCGTTAGCGCGTTCCTTTTGGTATTCCTCAGCAATATTCGGAAGCACCAGCTTATCCATAAACTGTTTTATAAACGTAGATTTTCCGCTGCGCACCGGACCGACAACACCGATATATATATCGCCGCCTGTTCGTTCGGCAATATCCGTGTATATGTTTGTATTTGTCATAAATGTCTTCCTCCAAGCACTTACATTCTTTTTGTACAATTCTATGTGAGTGTGGACAGATATATGACAATGATTGTTTACAAAATCAAGCCGCAAATATCAAGGGGCGTTTCGGCTAACATATCGGCTCCCGCGGTTTCAAGCTCGCCGCGGCTCCCATAGCCGTAAAGCACGCCGACGGATTTTAAACCGTTTTTCTTTGCGCCCAAAATATCGTGCTTCCTGTCGCCGACCATTATACAGCGCGCTTTGTCCTCTATGTGAAGTCCCCTTAGCGCATATTCTATAACCTCGTGTTTTTCACTTCTCGTTTCGTCCATTGTTGCACCTGCGACAAGCGAAAAGTATTCAGTCAGTCCGAAATGTTCAAGAATTTTTAAAGCAAACGGTTCGGGCTTTGAGGTCGCAACGCTAAGACGAATATTATTGCCGCGAAGTTTTCCGAGCATATCGGTTATTCCGTCATACACGCGGTTTTCAAAAATGCCCTTTTCGGAAAAATATTCGCGGTAGTATTTAATTGCGAGCTTCGCGTCCGACTCGGAAAAGCCGTAATACTCCTTATAAGAGTACAAAAGCGGAGGTCCTATAAATTTGTAAAGCTCCGCTCTGTTTAAAACGGTTATTCCGAACTTTTCAAGCGAAAAAATTACGGAATTTGTTATTCCCTCACCAGGGTCGGTAAGCGTTCCGTCCAAATCAAAGAGGACATCGTTTATATGCATTTTAAAATTCTCCTGTTACTATATAAAACAAAACCCACCCGCCAAACGGCGAATGGGCGTTGTGATTTTTAAGCCTTAGCCTTGTTGTAACGCGTAACCAAAGCTGATTTCTTTCTTGCGGCATTGTTCTTATGGATAATACCCTTAACGACAGCCTTATCGATTGTTTTAACAGCAGAATTTACAACCTCAGCAGCGTCAGCGGAATTAGCTTCAATAGCAGCGTCAGCCTTCTTAACAGCAGTTTTGAGAGCAGAGCGGTAAGCCTTATTGCGCTGACAGTTTACCTCGCTCACGAGAACACGCTTCTTAGCGGATTTAATATTCGGCATTGCAGACACCTCCTAACAATTAATCACAGTACAAGTAATAATAACACACATTTTCGCAAAATGCAACATTTTTTTAACTTATAAGCAATTTTTTAAGCTGTGTGAGATCGGCGGCGTTTACTGCCCCGTCGGAATTAAAATCTGCAACCGACATAATATCATCGGTATCCCCCGACGCAATGCATTTTTTCAGCATTATAAGGTCAAGTATATCAATAACGTTGTCACAGTTAATATCACCGAGCGGATAATCGGTATCAATGCTGATTGCTTTAAAATCATCGGTAAGACTGACATAAGTTTTTCTTACCGTTTTGTCCGTCAAGACCGAATATACCAAATTGTAAGTACCGTTTGAATAATTTAATTCCGTCAAATAACACGTACTGTATTCAATATAACGGTCATCAAAAGTGTATGTGTCGGTTTGGGCGTTATACATTTTTGATAAACTCAGGTCAAGGTAGTTAATCGCAAACCGTTCTTTTGCAGCCTGCTTGACCTCGTTGCCGCTAAGCTGTATAACATATCCGCGTTGTAGCCAAAAATCTAAACCGTAATTAATTATTCTGTCGATATTTTTAGCCGTGACTTTGCCGTTAAAGAACTTCAACAGCGGATAATCAATTACGATATTACTCTTGGTGTAGATACTGTTTTTAAAATCAAACCCGTGCAGAATATTACTTTTACATTCCTTATCGCCTACATTGAACTGAACGTAAACATAGTTTCCCGCATTTTTATCAGCAGAATAACCTATACTGCCTTCAAATGTTCCGTTTTTCGTGGTTATATAGCCTTTAACTATTTCCTCGTTTTTGTTGCTTTCAAAATTAAACACACCGATATCAATAATTTCGGTATCATACTGTGTGCCGTCACCGTTATGAACGGTTAATGTGAGAGTTTTTCCGTTTGCCGATTTCAATTCGACACTTTCAATATTGCACTCAACAACTTCTATTGAATTGTACACCGTCTTTGTGACGAAATTCGTTTTATAACAATTTTCGTTTAAATCAAGATATGTATTTACTTCAATCGGACGGTTTAATTTGTTTAGGTAGACATAATTATAACCGTAACAACTTGTGTGATTTTCAATATTCACATTTTCAGAATCACCGTCGTTATAAGTGATTTTGTATACCGCGCCGAACAAATCCGCAGATTCAATTTCAGTCGCCGTTGTTTTATCAGGTGATTTTATTAATTCAATATCACGTATGGGATCGTCCAGCACAGTTACTTTAAACGGATATGTCTTACCGTTTAAAGTGGCTGAAAAATCGTATTCTCCCGAATTAACAGACGCGTCGACACCGCAGCCGAAGTATTCTGTGTTACTTATGCTTTTAGTAAAACCGTTATAAAATGAATTAATGTTAACCATATTAAGTCCTTTTTCAAGCACAGTACCGTCTGAGTATGTAACCTTTGCAATCGGGACTACATTATGGTCAAAATTCTTAATAACCGTGCAATCTCTGATTTTAACGTCAACAATCGGATTTGCTGCTATGGTCACATTAAAGGTTCCGTCCGCTCCTGCAATCGACGCGTTGACCTTATATGTGTTACCCGCTTCCCAAGGACCCGTTTGACTGTTCGAATCTATTTGCAGATTAAACCAATTGTCGTTTATGGAAATACCCGAACTGTAACCGTCAGATTTATATTCCTTACCGTTCATAAACAAGGAAATTGCGGTAACCAGACGGTTATAGCAATAATATTCACCGTTAAAATAACCGTTTGTATTTTCCAATATCGTTATATCTTCAAACTTTACGCTTTCGATATTTGTTTTTTCAACGGTAACGTTAAACTTGCATTTCGCACCCAAAAGCGACGCGCTCATTTCATAGGTGCTGCCCGCTGTCCAAGGATTTTCCAACTGTGACGACGTATCAAAATCAATTGAAAACCATTCGCCGTCTATACTTATTCCGTTGCCCGAAAATTCAATCGGTACATTGCTGTTTGTGAGCTTAACCTTTCCATCAAGGTTAAAGTTCATATAAACATAATGCCCGTTCTGATAATACCCGCCTGTATTTTCAAGGACGGTAACATCATCAATCTCAATACTCTCAACAGGCGACTTTTTAATAGTCACTTTAAAGCTGCCTTGAACATTCATAATCGACGCGTTTATTTCATAAGTCTTACCCGCTTCAAAAGGTTCCTTGGTTTGATCGGGCATATCGACCCGCAGCCAATACTCATTGCCGTCTATTTTTATACTTCCGCCGTACGGTTGTTTTAAAGTGCGTCCGTCCTTTAAATACACCGTGTATGCAGGGGAAAAGCTATAATTATAGTTTCCGTCTGCGTCATAACTACCGTGTGTATTTTCTATTACAGCCACATCGTCAATTTCAATTCTGTCAACAGGGTTTTCCGTGACCGTCACTTTGTAATTTGCCGAAACACCTGCCAGAGAAACGGTTGCGTCATACGTTCCTCCCGCTTCCCAATGGTTATTGTACTGATCAGATATTGTTGTAAGCGGATATGTTTCACCGCAAAATTCAAATGGTCTGTATTTATCAAACGAAACCATATCATCGCTGTTCCGATATTTCAACATTATATCGGGTGTTATACCTGTGTAACAATAATATCCGTCTTTTTCGTTATAACTACCGTTAGTGTTCTCTATTACCGAAACATCGGAAGCCTCTATTTTTTCAATAGGCGATTCAACAACGGTTACGGTAAACGTATCGGACAGCCCAAGCAGCGTAGCAGTCATTTGATGCTCGCCGAGACCCCACGGATTCTTTTTTTGCTCGGTAACATCACAGTTCAATGAATAACCGGAACCGTTAATACTTATCGTACCGAGCGAGGAGTGCAGCACTTCGCCGCTGTCTTTAAGAACAACGGTGAATTTGGGTTGGACCCACGCGTAAATGTAATTGTCATTATAAAGATGACCGTGAGTGTTTTTTATCACGGTAACGTCATCTATTATCAGTTGCGAAATAGGTGAATCTTCCGTTGCGTCAAGCGCGACCGAACCCAACGGCACACTTGCCACCATAAGCATTGCCGCAACGAAAACAGATATCAATTTATTAATTTTTTTCATTCAACGCACCTCGAAAGCCAAGATTATATTATTGAAAAATTTACCACTATTATATTATCATACGTAATGCATTATTTCAACAGGAAAATTACAATAAAACCCAATTTGACAAACCTGCAAAAAAGTTGTAAAATGCCTCTGGTACCACATTACAAAAAGGAGTATACTATGGGCAATATCGCCATTATGACGGACACTAACAGCGGGATTACCCCGAAGTTTGCGGCTGATAATGATATTTTTTTGATGAAAATGCCGTTCTTTGTTGACGGATACCAATATCTTGAATACGACAATATTAAGACGGAGGATTTTTATAAAAAGCTCGGCGAGGGCGCCGATGTTTCAACGTCACAGCCGTCGCCCGGGGCGCTTACAAATATGTGGGACAAAATACTTAAAACGTATGACAGTCTTGTTTATCTTCCTATGTCCTCGGGGCTTAGCGGAACCTACTCAACGGCTTTTGCGCTTGCCGCAGATTACGAGGGAAAAGTTTTTGTTGTAAACAACCGCCGAATTTCGGTTACGCTGTATGAATCCGTGTCGGACGCACTCAGACTGCGCGATTACGGTATGAGCGCCGCCGAAATTGCCGAAACGCTTGAAAAAGAGGGTTCAAATTCAAGCATTTATGTTGCGGTAAACACGCTTCAATATCTGAAAAAAAGCGGACGCGTAACCCCTGCGGGAGCCGCAATAGGCAGCTTGCTCGGAATTAAACCCGTGCTGACCATTCAGGGCGGCAAGCTTGACGCATACAAAAAGGTTCGCGGTATGTCCTCGGCAATGGAAGCAATGCTTGCGGGAATTGAAAACGATATTAAAACTCGTTTTCCTTATATGGACGTTCATATAAGGGCGGCTTATTCGGGCGATATTTCCGTAGGACGGCAGTGGCAGAAAGCCGTAAAAGAACACTTTAAGGATTATGAAATAGGTCTTGACGCATTGCCGATTAGCATTGCCTGTCACGTTGGCGCAGGCGCTCTCGGAATAGGTGTGGCGAAAACATTATAATTAATGACGGCGGTTTCGGTTCAGGAACCGCTTTTTTCATTGAAATAAGTGCGATAATATGATATTATGAACTATATTAATAC
>CAKSQT010000018.1 GCA_934486755.1 uncultured Eubacteriales bacterium
AATATCGGAAAACAGTTCGGAGGCTATCGGGGCTAACTTTGCCTCGGTGTAACGGGCGGCGGCGTAAGCCATATCGCGCGAATAAGCTTTACCGAATGAGCCTTTTGAAGCAACGTATGGGTGCAACAGCGCTTGATAGCCCTCTGACAAACGCACCATAGTTTCATAGATAGCCGCGTCGCCGTGGGGATTTAACTGCATAGTGCGCCCGACTATGTTTGCCGATTTAATTGTTCCGCCAGAAAGCAGTCCCATAGTATACATCATATAAAGCAGCTTACGGTGGGACGGCTTAAATCCGTCGATTTCGGGTATCGCACGGGAAACTATAACGCTCATAGCATACGGCATATAGTTTGTTTCAAGCGTTTCGGTTATAGGCTGTTCAACCGTAAGTCCCGCACCCGCAATATATGCGTTTATTTTAGGCCTTATCTTTTTCGGTTCTGTTTTCTTTCTCGCCACAAAAATTTCCTCTTTTCTTAAAATTCAATGAAAGAGTCTAACATCTATCGTCTAATATCTAAATTATGAAATGTCCGCCTCGTCGATATAGATATAGCCGTTTTCGGCTATAAAGTCCTTACGTCCCTGCAAATTGTCGCCAAGCAACAGATCGAACATCTGCGAGGTGCGCTCTGCGTCCTGCGGCATAACCTTTACAAGACGGCGGGTTTCGGGGTTCATTGTGGTAAGGTTCATCATATCGGGCTGGTTTTCGCCAAGTCCCTTTGAACGCTGTATTTCGTGCTTTGCGCTGCCGATTTTTTGAAGCGATTCCGCTTTTTCTTTTTCGTCATACGCAAAATAGGTCATATCCTTTGTCTTTATCTCGTAAAGCGGAGTTTCGGCAATATAAACCTTACCCGCTGTTATAAGAGTTGGCATAAGACGGTATATCATAGTGAGTATGAGCGTGCGTATCTGAAATCCGTCAACGTCCGCGTCGGTACAGATTATGACCTTGTTCCAACGAAGACCGTTTATATCAAACGTTGCAAGACCCTTGTTTGCCTTTGATTTGACCTCAACGCCGCAGCCGAGAACCTTTATAAGGTCGGTTATTATGTCATTCTTGAAAATTTTATCATATTCGGCTTTGAGGCAGTTGAGTATCTTTCCCCTGACAGGTATTATCGCCTGAAATTCAGCGTCGCGCGCCAGCTTACAGGAGCCGAGAGCCGAGTCTCCCTCAACTATAAACAGTTCACGCTGTTCTATATCCTTAGTGCGGCAGTCAACAAATTTTTGAACCCTGTCTACCATAGAATTGTTGGTTTGAAGCGTTTTTTTAAGGTTAATTCGTTCGCGCTCGCTGCGTTCGCGGCTCCGCTTGTTCACAAGCACCTGATCGGCTATCTTGTCAGCCTCAGCCTTGTTTTCAATGAAATATATTTCAAGCTGGTGGCGCAAAAAGTCAACCATTGCCTCATATATGAATTTGTTTGTTATCGCTTTTTTGGTCTGGTTTTCATAAGACGTAACGGTTGAGAACGAGGATATAACAAGCACTAAACATTCCTCAACATCGGAAAACGTTATCTTACTTTCGCCGCTTTTATACTTGTTAGCCTGCTTTATATATGCGTCTATCTGCGCGACAAACGCACTGCGTGTTGCCTTTTCGGGCACGCCGCCGTATTCAAGCCAGCTTGAATTGTGGTAATACTCTTTAAGCGTATGCAGATTGCTGAAACAAAGAGCGGCGTTTATTTTGACCTTGTATTCAGGCTTGTCCTCGCGGTCCCTGCCCTTGCGTTCAGTCTGCCAGAACTGAACCGAGGTCAGCTTTTCCTCGCCCACGGTGTCGTTGACGTAATCCACTATACCGTTTTTATAGACTATCTCCTGCTGCACAAAGCGCGCGCCCTGTTGCTCGCGGAATACGAACAACAGCCCGTCGTTTACGATAGCCTGCCTTTTAAGCGTGTCAATGAAATATTCAGTAGGTATGTTAATATCGGTAAAAACTTCAATATCGGGTTTCCACCTTGTCTTAGTGCCCGTATCCTTTCCCGAATACGGCTCCTTTTTAAGGCCGCCGATATTGTATCCCTTTTCAAAATGCAGGTTGTATTTGTACCCGTCGCGCTTTATCTCAACGTCCATATATTCCGAAGAATACTGCGTTGAGCAAAGACCCAATCCGTTCAGTCCGACCGAATATTCGTAGTTTGCGCCCTCCTCGGTGTTGTACTTACCGCCCGCATACATTTCGCAGTAGAGAAGCTCCCAGTTAAAGCACTGCTCCTTGTTGTTAAAATCAACAGGCGCGCCGCGGCCGAAGTCCTGAACCTCAATAGAACCGTCGGCAAACTTTGTAACCGTTATTTTGTTGCCGAAGCCTTCTCTTGCCTCGTCAATTGAGTTGGATATTATTTCAAACACAGAATGTTCGCAACCGTCAAGCCCGTCCGAACCGAATATAACGCCGGGGCGCTTGCGCACCCTGTCGGGACCTTCAAGTTTTTTTATACTGTCGTTGCCGTAATCGGCAGTTTTCTTTGGCATTCAAACTGCTCCTTGATAGCTATAAATATAGTTTTTATTCATTTATTATATACTAAATATGGTGTTTTCGTCAAGCCTGTATTGCATTTTATGGAAATCTATAATATAATACATCTGTAATAATCTGATAATAGGTGAAAATGATGTCAAAACAAAGAACTGCAAGACAAAAGGCAATAATAAAAAGAAGAATTTTTCTGTCGGTATGCGCTCTTGCGCTTGCCGCAATAATAACGCTTATTGTGTTTATAGTAAACGCGGCTGTTTCACACGGCGGCAAAGAGCCTTCGGGGAGCAAATCAAGCGAGCAAAGCTCGTCCTCAGAACAGGTGAAAAAGGTCGCCTCGGCAACAGTCCTCAGCACGGGCGACATTATGGTGCACAGCACCCAGCTTGACGGAGCGATTGTAAGCTCGGGGACAGGCTCGGCACAGTACGATTTCAGCGCATTTTTCAAGGAAACCGCGCCATACTATAAAAAAGCGGACCTTGCCGTTGCAAATCTTGAAGTCACATTCGGCGGAACCGATTCGGGAAAATACAGCGGATACCCCGCGTTTAACACTCCCGACGTGCTTGCGGACAATATAAAAGACGCGGGTATATCATTATTGCTGACAACTAACAATCACTGCTATGACACGGGTTTGTTCGGTCTTAAACGTACCTTGAATGTTCTTAAAGAAAGAAAAATCCCCTATATCGGCACGCGCCTTGCGGCGGCAGACCCAAACTATACCGTAAAGGACGTAAACGGCGTTAAACTCGGTATAACCGCATTCACCTACGAAACAGCCTCGCAGACCGCGGGCAGAAAATCACTCAACGGAAACGTCATAGCGGAGGAAGCCAATTCTCTTATAAATTCTTTTTCTTATGAGCATATTGACGATTTTTACAACGAAGCCGCAGAGATTATAGAGTCTATGAGGGGCGACGGCGCAGATCGCATAGTTTTCTATATGCATTGGGGCGAAGAATACCAGCTTACCCAAAATACTTGGCAGAAGACCATAGCACAAAAGCTTTGCAATCTCGGGGTGGATTTCATAATAGGCAGCCACCCGCACGTTGTTCAGCCTGTCGAGCTTCTGCACTCGGAGGACAGCCAGAACACCTCTATATGCCTCTATTCAATGGGTAACGCGGTTTCCAATCAGCGGCAGGAGATTATGAGCCCCGAATGTACCACGGGTCACACCGAGGACGGAGTTATGTTCAGCTTCACGGTGGACAAGTACAGCGACGGTTCAACCGTCATATCGTCGGTTGACATAATACCGACTTGGGTTGACAAATACAAGGGCGGAAGCGGTTATCAGTACACAATATATCCCCTTGAAAATGAAACCGACGGTTCGCAGAAATACGGACTTTCGGGCAGCGCGGCACAAAAATCAGCCGCTTCGTATAACAGAACAAAAGCAATCGTCGGTCAAGGACTGACGGAATGTCAGCAGACCTTAGGCTGCGGAATAAGATTTGGTGGTTAAACAATGAAAGACGGATTTATTAAAACTGTATGCGGTGTGCCGTGCGTAACTGTCGCAGATGTCACAGCCAACACAGCGTCTATATGCGATATAATCGACAAGGCGGACAAAGCGGGAGCAGACCTGCTCGTCCTGCCCGAGCTGTGCGTTACGGGCTACACCTGCGGCGACTTGTTCTTTTCGGACACTCTGCTATCGGCGGCGGAGGGCGCACTTATTAAAATAGCGTCCCACTCCCAAGGCAAGCGCCCTGTCACGGCTGTCGGTGTGCCGCTGAGATACCGTTCAAAGCTGTATAACTGTGCCGCCGTAATACAGAACGGAACGATACTCGGAATAGTGCCGAAAACATACATTCCCAACTACAACGAGTTTTACGAAAAAAGGCAGTTTGAATCGGGCGATGAAATAGCCGACGGCAGTATGTTGAATATCAACGGCGCCGCCGTCCCGTTCGGGACTGACCTGCTGTTCCGCCACAGCGAGCTTGCAGATTTTTGCCTTGGAGTCGAAATATGCGAAGATGTTTGGTCGGCTGACCCGCCTTCCGAAAAGCTGTGCCGCAACGGAGCCGTTATAATCGCAAATCTTTCGGCGTCTAACGAGGTTATAGGAAAGGCAGATTACCGCAGAACGCTGGTATCCTCTACCTCGGCGCGCCTTATTTGCGGATATGTTTACACCTCGGCTGGGTGCGGCGAATCAACGCAGGACTTAGTCTTTTCGGGACACTGCCTTATATGTGAAAACGGCACGTTTATTGCCGAGAACAAGCCGTTTGCGGGTAATGAACTCACCGTAAGCGAGATTGACGTTAAAAAGCTCTCGTCGGAGCGCCACCGCAACACAACATTTGTTACAGCGGATAAATTGCGTGAAATACCTTTCACGCAGGACATAGTCAAGACCGAAATAACAAGACACTACGAAAAAAATCCCTTTGTACCGTCGGACGATCTTGCGGTAAGCGAGCGCGCGCAGGCAATTTTGGAGATACAGTCGAACGGTCTTCGCAAACGCCTTGCCCACACCAATTCAAAAACGGCTGTTATCGGAATATCGGGCGGACTTGACAGCACGCTTGCGCTCCTTGTCACAGTCAGGGCGATGAAGCTGCTTTCCCGTCCCGTCAGCGATATTTACGCGGTTACTATGCCCTGCTTCGGCACGACGGAGCGCACCCATTCAAATTCGGAAAAGCTGTGCCGTTTGCTCGGCGCAACGTTTAAAGAGGTGAATATAACCGAGGCAGTAAAACAGCATTTTAAGGATATAGGACAGGACGAAAACTGCTTTGACGTAACCTACGAAAATTCACAGGCGCGAGAACGAACGCAGGTTTTGATGGATATTGCAAACAAAACAGGCGGTATGGTTATCGGAACGGGCGACCTTTCCGAGCTTGCCCTCGGCTGGGCGACCTACAACGGCGACCATATGTCAATGTATGCGGTAAACTCCTCGGTTCCGAAAACGCTTGTGCGCTACATTGTGCGTTACGAAGCAAATAATTGCAGCGACGAGCTAAAAAAGGTTCTGCTCGACATACTTGATACCCCTGTTTCGCCCGAATTACTGCCCGCAACGGCTGACGGCGACATTGCCCAGCGCACCGAAGACCTTGTAGGACCCTATGAACTGCACGATTTCTTCCTGTACCACATTTTGCGTTTCGGCGAATCCCCCGAAAAGATTTACAGGCTGGCGCTCACAGCGTTCGGCGGTGACTATACGCCCGACATTATATTACATTGGCTGAAAGTGTTTATAAGGCGCTTTTTCTCACAGCAGTTCAAGCGCTCCTGCCTGCCAGACGGACCTAAGGTCGGTTCGGTCACGCTTTCGCCGCGCGGAGACTGGCGTATGCCGTCGGACGCTTCCGCAAAGCTGTGGCTTGACTCAGTTGAAAAATTATAATCAGAATTGTTAAAACCGATGCTTTCTCAAATTAAGGAAGCATCGGTTTTTATATGTTCTATTATCTTTTCAACGCATTGTTCGGGTGTAAGACCGTTGCAGTCAACCGTTATATCGGCATATTTTTCATACAGCGGATTTCTTTCAAGGAACAGGCTTTCAATAGTCTGACCCTTTTCCATAACCACGCCGCGCGTGTTAATATTGTCTATACGGCGTTTGATTTCATCGGTATCAAGCCTTAAATAAACCGTTATACCGCCGTTTTTAAGATTTCGCATAGCGGCTTCGCCGTATACCGCGCTGCCGCCTGTCGCAATCACCGTTTTTTGGGCTGAAATTTGGGACAAAATTCGGTTTTCGGTCTTTAAGAACTCGGCGGTTCCCTCTTTATTTATTATATCACAAAGAGTTTTTTTGCAGATATTCTGAATTACTATATCGGTATCAATAAAATCGTATAATACGGTTTTTGCAAGCAAAACGCCTATTGTGCTTTTTCCCGAGCCAGGCATACCGATAAGAACGATATTGTCAATATTCATAGCCGTTAATTTTTAAGGCTCTGCAACGGAGCGGGTATTCTGCCAGCGCGGTTGATGAACTTGGCGGGGCTCTTGCTCAAATTAACGTGCATAACGGGGCCCGAACCCAAAAGTCCGCCGAATTCAAGCTCGTCGCCCTCTTTTTTGCCGATAGCGGGAATAACGCGCACGGCGGTGGTCTTGGTGTTGACCATACCAATTGCCGCCTCGTCCGCAATTATTGCGGAAATAACCTCGGCAGGCGTTTCGCCTGGAATAACTATCATATCAAGACCGACAGAGCATACCGCGGTCATCGCTTCGAGCTTTTCTATAATAAGATTTCCCGAACGCGCGGCGTCTATCATTCCCGCGTCCTCGGAAACGGGAATAAACGCTCCCGAAAGTCCGCCCACGGCGGAAGAAGCCATTACGCCGCCTTTTTTGACCGCGTCGTTAAGCAGGGCAAGCGCAGCAGTAGTACCGTGTATACCGCAGCTTTCAAGTCCCATTTCTTCAAGTATATGCGCAACCGAATCGCCTACGGCAGGGGTCGGCGCAAGGGACAAATCCACTATCCCGAACGGAACGCCTAAGCGGTGCGAAGCCTCTGTTCCGACCAGCTGACCCATTCTTGTTATCTTAAATGCGGTACGCTTAATAACATCGGCAACCTCGTTTAAATCGCCGTCGGGACATTTTTTGAGAGCCGCCCTTACCACACCCGGTCCCGAAACACCGACGTGTATCACGCAGTCAGGCTCGCCCACGCCGTGGAAAGCGCCCGCCATAAACGGGTTGTCCTCGGGCGCGTTGCAGAACACGACCAGCTTTGCACAGCCTATACAATCCCTGTCCGCCGTTATTTCAGCAGTCTTGCGAACGGTCTGACCCATCAGCTTTACCGCGTCCATATTAATTCCCGCTTTTGTAGAGCCGATATTTACCGACGAGCATACCCGCGTGGTCTCGCTCAAAGCCTGAGGTATTGCCTCGATAAGCGCGCGGTCACCCGCCGAAAATCCTTTATGTACCAGTGCGGAAAAACCGCCGATAAAGTTTACGCCTGTGACGTCCGCCGCCCTTTCAAGCGTTTTGGCGAACATAACTGGGTCTCCGCCCGAAGCGGCGGCAACCATTGCTATCGGCGTTACCGAAATTCGCTTGTTGATTATCGGGATACCGTATTCCTTTTCAATATTGCAACCCGTTTTTACAAGGCTGCCCGCAAGACGCGTGATCTTGTCATAAATTTTGTCGCAAGCGCGCTTTGCGTCGGAATCGGCACAGTCAAGCAACGAAATTCCCATAGTGATAGTGCGTATATCAAGATTTTCCGACTCTATCATATTTATGGTTTCCATTATATCTTTAAGATTAAGCATTAAAAACAGTCTCCTTGTTAAATGCGATTACACTAAATTCTGTGCATCGAGTTAAAAATGTCCTCGTGCATAACCCTTATATCGGTGCCTATTTCCTCGCCGAGTTTTTTCATTTTGTCGGAATAATCGCTGAACGAGCAGTTAAGCTCGGAAATTTCCGTGAGCATAACCATTACAAACATATCCTGCAAGACCGACTGTGTTATATCAATTATATTGGCATTACATTCAGCGCAAACGGCGCTGACCTTTGAAATAATACCCACAGTATCCTTGCCTATAACCGAAATTACAGTTTTCATATACCTTACCCGCCTTTTAAATAATACTATCCCATATTCTAACATAAATAATTGTTAATATCAACACACAAAAAACATAAAATCAGCAGCTGCGCCCGTATCTAACGCAACTGCCGATTTTATTTTTCCGTTTGTTCAAGAATTTCAAAATATTCGTGCCAACGGTGTTGCCTTATAGGCATAAGCGGATGGCGTACATCGTCAAACTCCAACACGAGAGCAGGAGAAATTCCGTTATGATTCTTTGTGATGTACCACCTTTTGAGCTTCCCTTCCCTGATCAGTTTCTTCGCAACATAATGATAATTAAAATAACTCACATCTTAATTATTGCCAAATAGTTTATGTGTTATACAGATCTACGGTAAATGAAAATGCGTCGCTCTGCTTAAATGTGTATATTTTGGTGCAGTAGAGGACGTTTTGGCTCCACATTTTGCTTATTCGTTCATCGTTGACAGGGATTTCCTCAACACAGACCTCGTAATCGGAATTGAAGCGGCATTTTATGATGTCGCCGCCGATTTTAAGGCTCATTTCTCCGCTTGACAACTGCGGTTTCGCCGTTGTCATAAGGTGAAATTCGTACCTGCCAAACTGCTCAAAGCAATAACTGTCGCTTACGGTAAATACACCGCCGTTTAACTGCATAATACGCTTTGCGGATTTAATTTTTGCATCTTCGGGATACGCCCTGCTAAGTTCCATTTCCATACGCCCGCTTGCAAGATCGGCTTTTACCTCGGTTGCGGCGTAACGTATATCGGGCGAGCCCTGATAGCCCGCGACCTGCTCCGTTCCGTTAAGGACGGGCGTGTTGTGATAAAGCGAGCTGTAACACCATTGGCGATTTTCGCTGAATGAAGCCGCGGTGTATACCTCTACTCCCGGGTCTATAAACAGCGGCTCGCCTTTATAGTAGATTTGAAACTCTCCGCAGTCGTTATGACCGTGCGGTTCGTTATTGTTGCCGCCCTTGAAAAAAGCGGTGCAATCACATCTGCGCAGAGTCATTATCTGAACGCTGTCCATATAAATCTCTGTAAGGGCGCCGCCATTGCCGGCGATTTTGTCGCTTATCGACAGGTCGCGTATGCTTCTGTACGCGGCGGTATGGTCGCCGCACGTAAATTTCTTTTCATCACCTGCATCATATACAAGCGCGGCTATTGTTTTGCTGTTAAGCCTTTTTGCCATTCTTTTAAGAAACCTTACTACGTCGGAATTCATCGTTTCTTTACTGCTTCCGCAGTCGCTCATAGTAAAATACCGTTTGTTGCCCGCGTACATATTGGGCAGGTATTCCATAAGTTTTTTTACATACGGTTCGTCCATAATATTATATTCGCCGTTTGTAAGCTCTGAGTAAAGCTCCGCTATATCAAAAAAGCTCGCATTTGCCTTAAAGAAATATGATACGCCCTCGACGCAGCTTCCGTCCTCAAAGCAGAAATTAAGATAACGGTTTAAATAATCCGCCGAAAACGCCGCAACCTTGCGCCGTATTTCTATATCCTCCTCGGCAAGCACGGCAACCGTCAGGGTATTGTTCACTATCCACGGATTCCAATTGTTTACATACCACCCCTCCGTGCCTTTCCAGCAATGGAAAGGTGAAAAATCGGACATAAACGGTTCTGTTACCCTGCGGCGCAGTTCGTACAAAACGCGCTCGCAAAAGCCCTCGGGCATTTCCTTTTTTATTTCTTCTTTAAGGAAAAAGTATGCCGCGGCAACTACTCCTCCCGTTGCGGCGGAAAATATATCCACCCATTTACACTCGGGATAGTTTTCGGGCTGTCTGTGCGCTGGAACCACCCACGTTGTTTCTTCAAGTATGCTCCACAGCACGTTCATGGCTTTTTCAAGATATTTCCCCTTGTATCCGCTTGCTATTTCGCCAGCCGTAAGCTCCAACAGCATTGTGCGCCTTTTGAAATACTTTTTTTCAAAATTGCTGCGGTTGCCGTTTTTCTCGATCTCGCGGTAGTCGGAAAGTTTTAAGAGCGGTATTTCTTCACACAGCGCCTTATCCGCAAGTTCTATGCAACCGTTCACATTTTCGGGAGCCATTTTAAAGCGGAATACACTGTCTGCATATTTATCGGTCTGCCCGTACGGCTTTACAGCCGAAACAAGTTTTTCTTTATCAATTTTCAGCATTTTTTACACCCTTTTGATAATGCCAAACGGCGCTATGACCGTTTGGCATTTGTTTAGAGAATATCGTCGTACCATTCGTCGTCATCTGCATCGTCGGGTTTTAATATTTCGCCCGTAGCGCAGTAGTGGCGTATTGCAAGAGCGTCTGCAAGGTTTATCTCGCCGTCCGCAAAGAAATCGGCGCGCGCTAGCTGTTCCTCACCGAGGGTAAGCTCGCCCGAAAGATAATATTTAAGCAAGGTCACATCTTTTATGGTCACGGCGCCGTCGCCGTTTATGTCGCCGACCTGGAATCCGTCCCTATCGCCCGAAACGTAATGGATTATGCGCTTACTGCCTACCGAGTTGTTTCCGCTCAACACGTTTGAGAGAAATCTCTCGTTGTCGTTAAGAATATTCTTGTAGATAAATATTCCGTCGCACGACTCAGCCTTGCCGAGCGTGTTTACGGCGGTAAAGCTGCCGTCCCATTCGTTGTTTTGTATTACTACGTCGCGAACGCCCTCGGAATAAGCCGATTTCATATAAAGCTGATAACCGTCAAGGCTGTTTCCGTAAAAACGGACTGCCGATGTTGGCGAATACGCCTGAGAGTTCTGCGAAGTGAATATGATAGAGCCGTAATCGGTCTTCCAAGCGCTTGTGCCTATATCGTGGAAATTATACGCCTTAACAAACGTACCGTTTACCATAGAGAGATACCAGTTAAGATCCGAGTTGTACGAATCAAAGTAAATATCTGTCACGTGGTTCCAATAGCATTTGTTGTAGATCGTATCAGCAAAACCGCCGAAATAGCCCGTTGCAAGACCGTTTTCATAATACATATAACTGAAATACATATTTTCACGCGGCGTTCTTGCAACTACGCGCGAGTTGGAATTAGGCGCTACCGTAAACGGTTCGCTGACCGTTACATAGGTGTTGCGGGTGCCGTCGGGCGCGGTTTTGGTCATATAGCTTGTTGTAAGCCTTGTCTGACCTATGCCCTGACCGTTCCTTACATACAGCTGAATCATATCGTGCTGTTCGCCCCAACCGCTTATCACGCGGTAAGCGTAGCCGTAGGTATACCCGTAAAGCGCACATTCTTCGGGTGTTGCAAGAGTTATTATTGCATTGGCGTTGCCCGAGAGCGAAGCAGGCGAGCCGTCCGCAACAAACAGTTCGCGGTTGTTTACTGTTCTGTCGTATATCGTGTTTCCGTGGTAATAGACGTTGTCACCCTGATAGCCGAGTGTGGTGCGCGCAAATTCGGTGTATTCGATTATGGCGTTGTTGATGTTTCCGTGCTGCCATTCGTCGGTAATTTTGCACCCGTTTATATGCACGTATTGACCCCAGCTGAATACCAGCGGACAGTTGGTTACCGTGCGGTAGACCGTAACGCCGTCCATTTGCAGATTATATGGGTTTTCAACGAACATTCCGTAGGAGCCTGTTTTCGTACATTCGGTGCGTATAAGGTTTTGAACCTCCATTTCGCTGCCGATAAGCACACCTACGCCCGAGCCGCCTGTCGCAACGCCCAAAAGCGGCTGGAACTGAATATTTACGTCTTTAAGATAAACATTTTCGTTATAGTCGGTTGAGTTCTGGGTGTTTTTACCGCCGTAGCTGCGCATTATGCACTGACCTCTCGTACCGTAGAAGCCTATTCCCTCGATAGCGATATTCTTTTCAAAACCGATAAGGAAGCTCGGGCAGGAATCCATCTTCCATTGGGTCGGGTCCCAATAAAGTATTGTTTTGTCGCTGCCGTCGCCCACGAGCTGAATTTTCTCGGGGATAACTATGCTGTATATCAGCTTGTATCTTCCCGCAGGAATACGGATAATACCGCCGTCGGTCTTGTCAAGAGCCATCTGAATAACGTCCATAAGTATGCCCGTTATATCCTGATCGGCGTCTGATGATACCGCGCCGTAGTTGGTTATATCGTAAACGGCGTCGGGCCAGGTTGAACGTATATTTGTGCCTACCGTCATTTTCACAGGAGCCGACCAGCAGCCGCCGTCGCCGTATCCGTTGAACACGGTAACCTCGTAATCGCCGAGGGGAATGTCCTTCGGCAAGGACACGGTAAGACCGTTCATACTCTGAATTTCAACATCTTTGTTTACAGTCGAGAAAACTCGGCTGTATCCGTTGCCTGCAACCTTAACATAGACCTTGTATTTTCCGTCGGCAATAGCCTTGTTGTATTTGGCTATGTCCTCGTCGGAATCCTCAATAAAGTCCTTGCGGTCAATTTCGTCATAACCCAGAGCCATATTTTCGCCGATAACGCGGAGCGTTCCGCCCTGCGTCGCGTGGTCGCCGTCATCGCCGTAAACATAGTCTATTTCGGGGTTGTTTATATAGATTATAAGGTCGTCTTTGCCCGAGCTGTCGTTTCCGCAGAGTTTAAGAGCATATATTCCCTGCGTTATGCTGTCGCCGTTGGCATCGGCTGTCGGGAGAATGACCTTTACCGAGTTTTTGGACGGCTGTTGTATTTTAAGACGAACCGCCCTTGACGCGTCCCAATAGGCTTCATTCGCGGCAAAAATATAATTTCCGCTTTTCTGCTTATCGTGGCTGTAACTTATTTCGGGCAAAAATTTCGTGTCTATACCGCCGAAAGAGCCTGTTCCGGCCGCCGAAAGCAAAGCGTTTTTGTAGTCTGTGTCGGGTATCTGAACGAACTCTATACGCGAGATATTGTCGTAGATATTTTCGCCGTATATCGTAAGAACGTCGTCGGGTCCGTATTCGGTGTTGCCCGCAAAGTACGGATAAATCGACTCTATGCTCCTGTCTTCCTCCCATTGACCCGGGATATAGGTAATCTCAACGTCGTCATACTGCCAGTTGAAACCGTTTTGTCCCCAAAGCCCGAACCTGCCGTATGAAACGGTGAGAGAGGTGCCGAAGGTATCAGTGTTTTTGCCGTCGGTCAGTTCAACGCTGACATTGCGCCCCGAGGCGTCATATTTAACGGTAACTTCAAGATAATCGGAATAGAAGTCGATTATCTGACACTTGTTGCCGTTGTGGTAACCGCCCGAATAGGTGCCGTCAACACAGCTTGAAATGCGGTATGAGGTTCGGTCTGCGCGGCCTGCCGCCCAATTGTATATTTCAAGAACCTGCCAATTGTTTTCGTCAACAAAGCTGAGCATTATTGTAAGCGGCTTGTTTTCGTAGAACTTTTCGGTGCCGTTTAATTTAACCTTAAACTTAACCTCGGAAAGCTGTGCCTTGGCGGGAACAGTGTAACTGCTCGGATAAACAAATCCGTGACCGCCGACTATTAAAGCGGGATTGCCGTCCATATCGTAAATATAGGGCGACGGTGTTATTGTATTGTTGCCGCCTGTTCCGCTGTTTGACCATTTGCCTATGCCGTTGTCAAAGCTGTCGGTCCATTTGTAGTATTTGCCCGAAGCGCCGTCAATGTATTCGGGGAGCGCGGTAACGTATTCGCCCGACAGTCCTTCTATCGCGGCAAGCATATTCTTCAAAAGCTGATACTTTTCTTTGAGAACCTCTTTTGAATACGCTTGGAGATTGTTTTCGTAATCGTATATCGCCTTTTCAATATCCGCCTTCATAAGCGCGTTTTTGGTAAACTGCGCCGAGGTTAGGTTTAAAAGCTCGGCATAGTTTTTGTTAAACAGCTTTATTTCCTTTTCAAAGGCGGTAAAATCGTCTTCGTCGTAAGCGTATGCTTTTACGTTGCTTATCTTTATAGGCGTATTTGCGTAAAGAATAAGATTTCTAAGCTCGCTTGCCGAATTGGCGGTATGGCTGAAAACAGTCCCCTCGGCTGAATTTGTTACCTTGTATATATACTTACCCGACTTTGTAAGATCAATTTCAACATCAAGTTTGCCTTCAATAGATTTCAATTCGTTTGCATAGCCCGTTCCCGTAGATTTTTCGGAACCGTCGGTGCATTTGAAATACTGATTAAAGAAAGCGTCGTGCGTTCTATCATACCAAACGGTGTTATACGCATAATTGTCGGCGTCGGTATAATCGTAAACAAAGAATATACCCTTTCCGCCGTTGTTACCCGCCGAATACTCAACCGAATAGGTGAATTTTTTAACCACCTGATTTTCGCTGAGATACGAAGCAGGGTCTAGTTTAATCATTACGTTTGATGAAAGGGTCATATCCCCGTTTTCGTCAACCGCAAAGTTTGAAGCGTTGACAGTGCCCTTTAAGACCTGCCAATTGGCAAGGTGCGAGGGGTCATTATCGTCAAAAGCGGTACCGTTTTTAAGTGCGTCTATCTTTTCCTTAAATCCGTTAAGGCGCACAATATAGCTGTAATAAGATGTCTGATATGCGGCGCTTAAACGGGAATAGTCGTCAAGAGCGGCATTTACAAGCGTTTCATCGGAAACGGTTATCTGTTGCAGGCTCTTTGAAAGAACAGCCGAATATTTATCGGTATACTGCTTTGCAAGATAATCGGAATATCCGCCGAAATAGAACTTCGCGTTCTTTACATACATAGTCGAGCTTTCGTTGCCGTTCTGACGGTAATTGCAAAGCATTGCGGGGGTTGATGAAGTTGCAACCGAGAGCGACTTGCTTTCTCCGCCCTGCTTGACCGTTATATTTGCCTTGAAGCCAACATAGCTTACGCCGACCGTAAACCAATCGGTGAAATCTATGTTTATACTTCCCAAGGACGCGTCAACGGCGCCAATTGAGCTGTCCGTGCTTACGTTTCCGTCCTTAACCGCCCAAAAACGGCGGAAAATGTTATTGTTAAACTCGCCTATTGTAACGAATTTATAGTTATCCTTGTCGGTATAATCGTATACTATTTCAAGTCCGCCGTAAAGTGAAGACGGCGCCTTTGAAAACTTTGCCGTGAAGGCAAATTCCTCTACCGTAGCCTGACTTACAACCGAGCTTTTCGGCTCTAATGTATACTGCTGACCCTGTTTGCTGTTCTTGTAGTCAAAGGCAAGCACATAAGCCCCGTCAAGCTGTTTTACGGCGTATGTATCCGTGCTGTGCGGAGTTTCCCAATTTGAAAGTGTGCCGTCTGCAAAGTCTTCCTCGAAATAGTTTCCGTCTATGCTTGAAGCCGCAGACAGTTTAAGGGAGATAAGCGCCGAAGCGGCAGAAAACATAACCGTAATGGCAAGTAATAACGCAACGCCGCTTTTCACGCATTTTTTCATCTTTTAACCTCCGTTCTGAAACAATGGGAAATGGCTGAGAGCCTTTTGAGCCGAGGCTCTCAGCCGAATGAGCTTAATACTCCTCAGTTATCGTGTCGTCCCACACCACATTTGAAGGTGTGGCAAGATCACATAAGTCTTTTTCCGTTTCGGAAATAGTGAGGATAACTTCGGGTTTTATATATTTTTTCATTATCCTTACCTCCTTAGCCTAATGCTTTTACGTATGCGTCGCAGTTTTCATACAGGAATTGGTATACAACGTTCTTTTCAGCCGAAGTAGTCGCCGTATTGCCTATCTTGCTTATAATAGCGTCGTAGGTATCCTTAGTGTATCCATCGGGATATACAACATTTTCACCGAGGACTTTGTTCATAGCGTTGCTAAGATCCCTTGCGGCGAAGATACCGCACTTTGAAGCCTGACCGTTCGATATATTTTTGTCTGTATCGTCGTTTGAAGCATAAAGCACAAATTCATTTTTACCGTCGGTGTATACAACGTAAGGACGGCAGTCAATAAGCGTACCCGGCTTGCCCTTTGAACCGGTTATTGTTACATAGAACTGTCCTTGGTTGTCAACGGGAACAGCGGTTACCTTCTCGTATACGTCAAAGAAGTAATTTTCCATACCTGACTTAACGGCAGTATCCTTTGTAAGCTCGGCGTTCTTGTCTTCAAGCGCCTGATTAAGAACAACTACCGCGCCGTAGCCTGCAACTGTGTAATCGGTGTTGCCGTCTGCCGCATAGCCAACCGCAAATCTGAGGTCGGAAGCCGAAGCAGATGTAACCTTTTTAATGTTTATACCTTTCAATTCGGGGCTTTCCTTATTTGCCGCAACATAGGCATACTTTTCGGCGTAGGCTATCTTTGCCGCAACGCCTGCATATTTAGCGTCAATAGCGTTTTTAACATCTGCGCTTGCCGATTCATAGGCTGTCTTTAACGCTGCTACATCGGCGGCAACGTCAGCGGCGTTAGCTTTGGTAACAATACCGTCAAGACGGTCTATCATACCGTTGCCTGCTTCAAGAACCGTTACGCACTCGTCGGTGATGTCAACATTCTGTGTATATTTTACCTTTATGTCTTTGAAAGAAATTGTGTTGTCAACCTTATAATCGTAGCTGTAATTTCCCGCACCGATAAGAACATATCCTGGGTTTACGGCAGAGGTATTGCTGACAAGCACCATATCGCCGTATGAAGTTCCGTCTGTATAATAAAGGTCTTTTGCTGTAACGGTGTATGTATAAGTTTCACCGTCGGCATTTTCGGTCATAGAAACCGTGATAACGGGCGTTCCCTTCCAATAAAGTATAGTAGAATCGCTATCCTTGAAGTGCTTACCCCAAATGTTCTGGGTTTCGGAAACACCTGCAACACCGTCTGCTACGGAAATTGTTTCATCATACTCAACAAATCTGCCGTTTTGATATCCCATAACGGTAATATAACTAATGTCTGATTCATAGGCAACCGACTGTCCGCCGTATACCTTATAATATGTTCCGTCACCAGGGGTTACCGTATAATTTCCGTTATCGTTTGAAATAACGGTGTTAAAATTTTTCCAAGATACCAAAAATCCGAGAGGAGCGTTATTCTGACCGAATTCCATAGTGTATGACCAGCCCTTGACCGAAACATCGGACGAGGTAAGGTCAACACCGTTTATCTCGGTAATCGCGCCCAAAGTGGCATTATTGTTATTTCCTACGGTATATGTAGCTTCGGCACCGTTCGCAGCATACTTTCCAATGCCGTCTAATCTGCCGTTGCGTGCTGTGTAAACTGTTGCTACATCAACGCTTTCAGCAGTAGCGTCTACCGTTTTTTCAGTAGTAACGGTTCCGTATGCCGCTCTGTTACATTCCTTTAAAGCGTCGGAAACTTTACTCTCAAAGTTCGGGAAATTGTTATCAAATACAGCCTTTTCATCTTCTTCAAACTTCTTGTACTGTGAAAGAGCTGTGTTAAGCTGTGCCTTTAAGGTATCGGCGGTGTCCTTTGTGGGAGCAAAGGTTCCGTCATAAAGTTTTTCAACTATTGGGTTATCAGTTAAGAACTGCTCACACTCAGCGCTGTAATCCAAAGTTTTATTGTAGGTAACGCTTATGTTACTTATAACAATATCTGTGCCGTTTTTCGTGTACTGGCTTGCTCCGAAAAGAACATATCCTGTATCAAATGCCTTTGAGCCGTCAACAGTAAACGTTCTGATTGTTTTATCTTCGGCTTCGACATAACCCGTTCCATCATTAGTGTATATGTTTACAGCCTTTACAGTGTAGGTGTGTTCATTCTCACCGCTCTTCACATAACTTACTTTGAGCGTCGGTGTGTCTTTCCAATAAAACCCATAAGCGCTGTTGTAGGTGCTGTTTCTTGAAGTGCCGTATGTAAAAGTTCCGTCTTCGGCAATAGTAATCGGACTGCCGAATATCTGACCTCCGAATTGTGTAAAGTCGCCTAACTGAGCAAAATAATAACCGTCAGAATTTACCTTAATATCTGAACCAAGGCAATAAAACTCAGTGTCGCCGTTTGTTACGGAGTAGGTTCCGTCCTCTTGTTTCGCAACGGTTGAGCCAACCTTTGACCAGTCATAAATATAACCAAAACTTGCATTGCCGTTTAATTCAGGCTTTGCGAAGGTCATATCATAAGACCATTCATCAACCGTCAATTCGGACGAAGTAAGGTCTATACCGTCAACCTCTGTAACAACGCCAAATAACGTGTTATTGTTGTCAGTAGCCGACATCGTCAAATGATCTTCACCTTGTTCTTTTAATGACATATTTCCTGGCACTTTACTATTACGCAATTTGTATAATTCGACTGCCTTAACAGCCGAAGCATTGGTGACGGTATACTGCTTTTTAACCGTATAGTTCCTGTCAGCCGCAAACGCCGTATGTATGCCTGTCACCAAAAGTGCAAGCGCGCATACAAGCGATGAGGCTTTCAAAAATAATTTAGATTTCATAATTGATTCCTCGCTTTCCTTATTTCGTGATAGCAGCCGTGCTATCATTGTTGAAGTATTTTATTTCGTGGTCGCGGTAGAAGTTATACACGTATTCGGGTATATCCTCGTCAAAGCGGCTGCCGATTATGTTATCAAAATCGCCGCCCAACTCGTCGTCAACCTTTTCTACGAGTATGTTATCGACCGTGACATCGACCGCGTTTGTGTAGAACCCGATCCCGCCGCGCAGATTTATGTGACCGTCCGTTGCGGTATCGGTATAGTCAAGCAACAGCTCACCGTCAAAGTATACCAGCATTTTGTTATCCACAGCGTAGACCTTGATGTTATGGGTCTTGCCGTCGCCTATTAAATTCGGTATCTCGGCGGAGCAGTCGGTGCCGCTCCATTGTGTTGCCCTTTGAGCATACTGCTTTACAACGCTCAGCTTGGTAACATAGCTTACGGTCTGCGTTTTATCGTCCACCTTGGCGTCGGTGGTTATCGCAACGCCGTTGCCGTAGTAACCTGAGTTTTCAATTTCCTTGCGCCTTACCCAAAATACAAACTGGTCGTCGTCCTGCGCCTGCATTTCGGCTGTAAAGCTGACATCTACGGAAGCGGAGTAGTCCGTCCAATACTGGTTCCCTAAGAACGCGCTGCCCGTTTCCTGCGCTATATACCAAACTCGGTTGCCGTTATCAAGCGTTTTAATTTGATTTGTATGTACCTGCTGCCATATAGGGGGACTTACCGCGGCGTCGCCCTCGGTATGTATTCCCTTGGAGAAGCTCTCATACAAAAGCGTTGTCGCTTCATCGTAAGACGGGTCGATATATCCTGTATCGGGATATTCGTCCTTTGACGGCGTGTCGTCGCCGCCGCCCGAATTATCGTATGTGCCCTGTCCTACCGCGTACCAGCCCTTGAACGACGAGCGGATACTTCGCGTCTTGTCCGACGAGTGCGCCGCAACGCCCGCATAGAGCGGTCCGTTCATAACGCTTGTCACAGTTCCGAGGGTAACATAACTTCCGTTATTGGTTCCCTTGTATGAACAGGTGTACTTTTTGCCCGACTTGACAATTTTCAGCTTTATAGGCAATTCAGCGTTTACGCTTCCGTAAATAACGCCCATTCCGCCGCCGCTTGCCGAGCGGTAGACCACGGTAACCTTTCCTTCACGCAGGTGAAGAAAAATTCTCGGAGCCGACGGGTCTGTGTCGCTGTCGGTAAGAAGCAGTCCGCCCGAAGCGGTTGAAAACAAATTCTGTCCGCCGCTAGGGTCGGTACGCGCGGTTATCGAGGTTTCAAAGGTCATTTTATTTTCGTTGCCCGTTCCGCCGACCTCATAATTCTTGCACAGAAACGCTACGTCCGATTCGGTAGACCATTCAACATAAGCGTTGGTATCTATCGTTGCGCTGTTACCCGAATGAGTAAAGGTTGTGGTCTGCACATACGGGTTTACGCCGTACTTTACCTCAATGTCCGAATTGATACGGGCTTCGGTAAAGTCGTCAAACGTGCCTTCGGTTTCGTTGTATTCGTTAAGCGCACTGCTTTCAAAACCGAAACAGAAACAGGCTCCGACGCACAGACTAAGCGCCGCAAGAAGCGAAATCACCGTTTTTGTACGTCCCTTTAAAAAAGCGGTCTTCATATTTCCTTCACCTCCCCGTCAGACAAGAGTGAAAGTTCTGTTTTGAATTTCCTGCGCAACAGCACCTGCATTACAGTTGCCGCCGCAAGAATTATAAGGAGTGTTCCCAAGGATATAAGCAGTATCCAAAGTATGTTGTTTGCTTTATCAAGGGATACACGAACCAGCGTTTTGCCGCTTTTTGCGTCAGCGGTATCGGAGGACGCGGCGTTCTTTATCCTGTCCACATAAACGGTATCGGTAACAGTCTCCGTTACGGTTTCGGTTACCGTGTCGGTATCGTAATCCATACCCTTTGCGACGTCAAGAAGCTCGCATATATGCTTGTAGAAGTTTTCGCCTATAAGCGCCTTTGCTTCGTCGCTCACAAGCTCATACGCCTGTTTGGCAAGGCTTAAAGTTATTTCGTCCTCTTTCGTGATGTCCGATTTGTTCGCGGTAAGCCATTTGCCGTACTCGTCCATAAACGAAAGATATTCCTTAGTGGACTCTGCGTTTTCGTACATATTAAGCTCAACCGCGCGGTCATACAGCGCCTTGATATGAATATAGGTCGCTCCCGTTTTCTTTTCTACCCAATCGGATATATCGTCAAACGTGCTTTTCATATTCTCAATAAGCTGTTTTGCCTGACCCAGCCCCATAAGATCGCCCGTCGTTACGTTATCAACGGTAAGTCCGTAATAATAACTGTAATTCTCGTTAAAGATCTTCCAGGTATCCTCCGCCTGCGCTATGCTTTCCAAAATAGGAAGATAGTTTTTTAAGGCGTTCAAATGATTTATTTCATCATTCAGCCTGATACGCGCGGCAGATGCAAGGGAGTTGTAGGATTCAATAGCCTTTTCGATTACATCTTTGTCTGCAAGGGTGAGCGCTCCGTCACCCTCGTAGGCAGTTTTTTTAGAAAGAATTTGTGCGTATTCCTGCCTAAATGCGTCAGCCGCCGATTTTGCGGCAGCGTTTTCATATTCTATTTTCAGCTTGCTGTACTGCGCCTCGGCGGCGGCGAGAACATCGGCGTTTTTTACCGCCTTTTTCTCGGCGGCGGTCAAACGGTTATACGCCCTGCGCGCCGCGAGTATCGCCTCGTTGCTCTGCGGATAGGACACCGTTCCGATAGCCGAAATAAGCGCCTCTGTCTCGGAAACCGCGCCCGCGGTCACCTGTATTGCGCCGCTCACTCTTTTGGAGGAAATTTCTATTTGTTTAAGTTTTTTATTATAGAAATCCTCAATCACAAGCTCTATCGGCACCGCGCCCGTCTCTGACGTTACTACCGTAAAATCAAACGAGGCTATTTTGCCCGCTTTGATTTTTATTGGTGAGCTTACAGAGCCGACGTAGGTGAAATATATTTTTCCGTTTTCCGCATTTCCTTTATTCGTTTCCGCCTTGCTTATATCGGGTTGAAAAATTTTGGTGCTTTTATTTTCAAACACTATTTTTTCGGGGTCATAAGCAAGATAGAACCGCAGACCGCTTACATCATAGACTGCGGTATCTACCGAAACCGTGACCGTTGCGGCGGAGCCTGAAACGGCGACAGCCTGCGAAACTGAAAACGCAGGCTCGCCCTCGGCTGATACGGGCAGTATAAAGCAAATAGCCAGAACAGCAAGCGCCAAGCAGGAAGAAATTAGTTTTTTCAAACGATCCCCTCCGTCTATTTTATAAATTCGTCTGCCTGTTTCTGAATTGCAGCGATAAGGTCGTTCATACCTGCCGCTTCCATTTTGCTTATCATAGTGTTATAGGTTGTTTCGTATTTATCTTTGAGTGTTCCCGAAATAAGAGCCGAATGATATTCGCTCATAGCGGAGCTTATCTGAGCAATCTTATATGAATAATCCCTCATATCGCCCTGAAAACCGCAATATTTGGTTTTTGTGAGCTTCTGACGTTCAACCGAAAGATAGTTCTTAGCCCATTCTTCCTGACCGTCAAGTATATTCGGGGTGCGGTAAGCGTGGAATATGTTGCCCATTCTCCAATGCGCGATACCGTAATCGCTTGACGAATCGGGCTGGTTTGTATAATCCTTGCCGTAAGCTATCGGCTTGCTGTCATTCTCCGATGTTTTAAGCTCATAGTGCCATACACCGTATTCCTTAGCGTAGTCGCTGTTCTTTTCAAATCCGTAGCAGATAAGGTTGTAAAGGTCTTCGCCTTTATCGGAATGTAGCAGGTCAAGCAGCATCATAGCGCGTTCGGGGTTTTCGGCTGTATACGGTATTATCTCGTAGGTCTTTGCCGAACCGAATATCGTAGCGCCCTGATAGAGATTGCTTTCGGAGTCTACTATAAGGTTGTATTTTGCAATTTCGCCTGTTTCGGTGTTCTTAACGTATTTAATTCCCTTTTCCTCGTCAAGATTTACCCAGCTTTCGGTAACGTTACCCGCAAGAACCATATTGCCCGTAGAGCCCGAAACGATATAATCCTCGCTTATGTAACCCTTAGCGTACCATTGAGCCGCCCATTTAAGCCAGAGCTTATAAGCGTCGGTCTGCACGAAGCTCTGAATTTTAGCGTCCTTATCAAGAGCGTCATAGCAGAGCCAAGCGCCGCCTTTTGACGTGCCTATAAAGTCATATCCGCGGCAGACAATGCTCAAAAAGAAGTTCTGAACGTCTACCGAGTAAGCGCCGCCCGAGAAAACGCCTGCGGCGGCGAGCTTTGACAAAAATCCGTCAAGCAGCTGATAAGCCTTATCGGTCGTTTTAGAGCTTGAATGCATTTCAGTCAGGAACTCGTCAACGGGGAAATATTTATAATGCTCGGCGTCAACCGTCAGATAGTTTGCCTGATGAACGATGGACTGAACGTTCGGAATAGCGTAAAGCGTACCGTCAACACGGCCCGAAGCATACTCCGCGGGGAATTCCTTTTCCTCTTTTGCGATGTTGGGAGCGTACTCCTTTACAAGGTCGTCCAGCTCGGTGTAGGAATCTGCGTAGACCTGCGCGAGCATATCGGTCTGGAAGCCCGTATAAGCAATATCGTACGCCTGCTTTGCCGACATCCACATAGACCACTTTTCAAACATACTCGGCGCATGGACTATTTCAAGCTGTGTATTCGGCAAAAGCGTTTCAAGCAGCTTGTTTATTTCCTTTTCAACCGAGTCGGCGTCCTTCTGCTTTTCCTGATTGATAACCCATGTGAGCGTTACTTTTTTAGATGTATCCGCTTTGGAAGAACCGCAGCCTATAAACGTAAGCGCCATTAATCCAGCGACACCTAATGCCAATAATCTTTTTAACATATATATCCTCCTTTTTGTATCAGCCCTTGACCGAGCCGACTGTTATGCCCTTTGAAAAATATTTTTGCATAAACGGAAATGCTATAAATACGGGTACCGCCGCAACCATCGACATTGCGTATTGAAGTGTGAGCGCTGGTTGAAGCTCGTATCCTACCACCTCGGCGTAAGCCTGATTGGTGGTCTGCACGTCCTGCAAAGTGAGTTGAAGCAAATACTGTATTGTATACAGGTTCGGGTTGTCTATATAGTAAAGACTCGTCTGAAAGTCGTTCCAACGCGACAACAGGTTCATACAGAATATCATCGCTATCATTGAAGCGCTCAGCGGAATCATTATTTTAAAGAAAACTATGACCTGGTTTGCTCCGTCTATCTGCGCCGATTCCAAAAGCTCTTTCGGAACCTGCTGGAAGCTCGCGCGCAGAAGCAAAACGTTTCCGAAATTGAACAGTCCCACAAATATGTAAACCAAGAATGAGTTGCCCATATGCAGATATTGAGTTACAAGTATATATGTGGGGATAAGTCCGCCGTTGAAGAACATCGGAATAAGGAAGAATACCGTTAGCAGTTTGCGGTATTCAAATTTCGGCTGCGTCATTACATAAGCGAACGAAGCGGTGAGCAAAACCAGCAGAGCCGAGCTTGCAAGCGCCGAAACTATTGTTACGAAAATCGCCCTTATAACGCCGCCTGCCTTTGAAAAGACCATATCGTAGGCGGCGGTTGTAAAGTGCCGCGGAATGAGCTGAAATCCGTATGTTACAACGTCTTTTTCGGTTGAAAACGAAACCATTACCGCCGCAAACAGCGGGAACGCAACGCACAGCGTAACTATTATGTAAAAGATGTGGGCAAATACCGTAAGACCTCTGTTATTATTCATTTACCCACCCCCTTAATACAAAGCGTTTTCCGAATTGATTTTTTTGATTATTCCGTTGGTGATAAGCGTCATAGCTATACCGACTACCGATGTAAACAATCCGACAGCCGCGGTCGCGCTGAAACTTCCGCTTGCAAGTCCTCTGTAAAGATAGGTGGACAGAACGTCGGTCGTAGGATACAGCAATCCGTTATCAAGCGTTACGTTATAGAACAGTCCAAGCTCCGACGAAAGTATACCGCCGAGTCTTGAAATAAGAACCATACACGCCATAGGCGCAAGTTCGGGTATCGTTACATACCATATCTGTTTTAAACGTCCCGCGCCGTCAAGCGAAGCCGCCTCGAAAAGTCCCGTGTCTATACTGATTATCGCGGAATAGAAATACAGGCTTGCCATTCCTGCTTCACGCCACATTTTCGCGATTATCAGTATGAAAGGCCAATATTTAGCCTGCGTGTACCACAGTATTCTTTCAAACCCGAGCGTTGTCAGCAGTTGGTTTATAAAACCGCTCGAATGGTTAAGAAACAGCGTTACTATACCCGCAATAACGACCCACGAAAGATAGAACGGAAGCAATATAGCCGTTTGGTATATCTTGTTGCACGCTTTTGAGTTTATCTCATACAAAAGAATTGCCATAAGCATTGCAACGAACAATCCTATAATCAATAGGTCGGCTAAGCTGTAAAGTATCGTGTTCCGAAGAACCCTGAACGCGTCATTTGAAGTAAAGAAATATTCAAAGTGTTTAAGTCCCGCCCAACGGCTTCCCATTATTCCCTTTGCATAGCTGTAATCCTTAAACGCGATTATCACGCCGTACATAGGAACATAGTTGAATATTAATAAATACACGATTGAGGGGAGCGCAATAAGGAAATACGGTAGATTTCTTTTGAATTTACCCTTCCTTTTTACAAGTGGAGAAGTGCTGTTATTCATCGGTCGGAAATTCCTCGCTTTCTGTATCCGCTGCGTCGGAATCGGCGGTCAGCTTTTTTATTTGCTTAGAGGTTTTTACATTAAGGAATACCATATATCCCACGCCGCCGAGCGCCGCAAGATTGAGCAGTCCGAGCAGAGCCGTGAGCGTCCATTCAAGAGCGCCGAATCCGTTTGACACCTTTTGGGTGACTATTGAAACGCCCTCAAATTCCTTTGCCTTTTTATAGCAAGCCTCTAATTTATCCAAATTCTTCTTTGAAAAGTTCTCTCGGACGTCCTCGGGGAGTTTTTGGAACTTTTCATATACATTTAATACCTGTTCGGCATTTTCCGCCGTTACCTTATCAGTGTCGGGGAGTTTTTCTATCTCCTCTGTGAGTATCACGATAAGTCGGTTCACGGATTCATCATAAAGCATATCAAGACTTTTAACCGTGAATGCCTCCACCTGTGTGCGTTCGCTTTCGTCCATATCCTCGTAAGCCTTTTTGAGTTCAAGCACCCTGAAAGCCTCTTCTTCGGAAAGCTCGTTTTTGTTCATCAGCTTTTCAGCGAGCTTATTGACCTCGTCGGTAAGCTCGGCGGCGGTCATTTTAACCGTCTCGTCCGCACCGCTTTCGGTATCCGCCTGAGAGGTGCTGTCACCGCCTGCGGTGTTGTTGTTTTCCGCAGTCGGTGTATCGGTGATTTGGCGCGGAGTATATTTTGAAGTATCCGAAATAACCGCTATATCGGCTATCGTCGGGGCAAAGCCGTTCATCTTCCAGCCTGAAAGCGAACCGAACTTTGCGTTTATCTCCGACTGTGAGGCAGGCTGAAATCCCTTTTGCGCACAGCCCGCGCTGTTTAATATGTAGCAGTTGTCGGCGTTTGTTGCCGCCGTCGGCGCGTCCGACAGTCCCGTTACCGCACCCAAAGCAAAGCTGTTCTTGCAGGATTTCGGTTCGGGCCTTGTATCGCCGAAGCCGTAAAGAGAGCCGTATTCAGGCGGTCTTGCGCCCGTTCCGACGCTTCCCGTTGAATAACAGTCGCTTAATGCTCCCGAAGCCGAACCTATGAGACCGCCTACGCTTGAAGCCAAGGACTTGACCGCGCCTGTTGAATAGGAAAATTTAACCGAACCGCCTTCAAACGTTCCTATCAGTCCGCCGTGGCACCAAAGCCCGCTCGAAGTGACGGTGGCGGTGGAATACGAATAGCTGACATCGCAGTTGTCCGCGCGTCCTATAAGTCCGCCGCAGTGATTTGACTTTGAATTGATATTTCCCGAGGACATACAG
>CAKSQT010000019.1 GCA_934486755.1 uncultured Eubacteriales bacterium
TTGCAGTATAAAGCGGAACCTTAAAGCCGATCTCTTTTATCATATCTTCAAGAATCTTGAAATGCTCCTCCTCGGCTTCCCAGCCGAATGAGCGCAGTGCTGCGCCGAATTCGTTTTCGATCTGCACGCCTATTACGGGTCCGCCCTGTTTTAGCAGGTATCCGTCAACCTGTTCAAACAGCTTTGTAAGATATTTTTTTACTTCCTTAAAATATCTTTCATCATTAGAACGAGTTTGAAACCCCTTGTCAAGCAACCAGTCGGGAAATCCACCGTTTCTTACCTCGCCGTGTATCCACGGACCTATCCTAAGAAACGCATACATACCGCATTCTTTTATAAGCTGTAAAAAATACCTCAAATTTTTATTCCCGCGAAAATCATAATGATTTTCTATTTCCTCGTGGTGTATCCACATAACGTAAGAGGATACTATATCAACGCCCGCCGCTTTCGCCTTATAAAGGTCTTCTTTCCAATACCTACGTTCGGTTCTGGAATACTGTATTTCGCCCATTGTCGGCATCCACGGCTTACCGCCTTTAAGCAAAGTTTTAGAATTATAAGATATTTCCATAGCTTTCTCCCTTATTTAATTATAGCGAAATATCACGCTATAAACTTGCGATTACATGCGAAAACAGTTTTTAAGCTGTTCGGTCTTATCCGTCTTTTCCCAACTTAAATCAATATCGGTTCTTCCGAAATGACCGTAAGACGCAGTTTTTCTGTATATAGGACGGCGAAGATCGAGTGCGTCTATAATCGCCGACGGGCGTAAATCAAACACCTTGTTTACTGCCGCGGCTATTTCATCATCAGGATATTTACCTGTTCCGAAAGTATCAACCATTACGGAAACGGGGTGAGCAACGCCTATTGCATACGCCAGCTGAATTTCGCACTTATCGGCAAGCCCCGCCGCGACAACATTTTTAGCGGCGTATCTCGCGGCATAAGCGGCGCTACGATCAACCTTTGTGGGATCCTTGCCCGAAAAAGCGCCGCCGCCGTGACGGGCATAACCGCCGTAGGTATCAACAATAAGTTTTCTGCCCGTAAGTCCCGTATCGCCCTGAGGACCGCCGACAACGAAACGCCCCGTCGGGTTTATATATATTTTCGTATCGTTATCAAGAAGCTCCGACGGTATTATATATTTGATTACATTTTCAAGTATATCTGCCCGCAGAACGCTTAAATCAACGTCAGCGCTGTGCTGGCTCGAAACAACAACAGCGTCTATTCGTTTTGCAACGCCGTCCTCATATTCTACGGTGACCTGAGTTTTACCGTCGGGTCTTAAATACGGCAAAAGTCCGTTCTTTCTCACCTTTGTAAGGCGGCGGGACATTTTATGCGCAAGGGATATTGCAAGCGGCATAAGCTCGGGCGTATCGTTGCAGGCGTAGCCGAACATCATACCCTGATCGCCCGCACCGTTAAGATTATATACGTCTTCTTGCCCGTGCTTATATTCAAGGGAACTGTCAACACCCAAAGCAATATCGGGTGACTGCTTATCTATTGCGGTCATAACGGCGCAGGTATTGCCGTCAAACCCTGCCGACGGGTTGTTATAACCTATATCGCAAACGACATCGCGCACTATCTGCGGAATATCAACATTGCTTTTTGTTGTTATTTCGCCCATTACGGTAACGCTGCCCGTAGTGCAGAATGTTTCGCAGGCAACGCGCGAATAGGGGTCTTTTTCAAGCATTGCGTCAAGTATAGCGTCCGATATTTGGTCACAGATCTTATCGGGATGTCCCTCAGTGACCGATTCGGAAGTAAAAAGCATTTTAGACATTAAAATTCCTCTTTCTTTAAAAAAATAAAACCGCTCCGAAAAAGAGCGGTTGTAAAACCTCATCTTTCGGATAATCCGCCGGAATTGGCACCTTGATAAAAAATCAGGTTGCCGGGCATCACAGGGCCGGTTCCCTCCGCCGCTCTTGATAAGGACTATATTAAATTTCCTATATATTTTAACATATATACGCGTTTTGTCAACTGTTTTTTCCTTTTTTCACGCCGAATTTCATAATAGGGGATATTCTTTTATAAACGCCAAAGCAAACAGCCGAATCAATTATTCCCTTTAAAAAGGTAAAGGGCAGGTTAAATATCAAAAGGTCCTTTAAAAGCGTGTCGGCTGACGGCAAAATTGCCTTATACATACCGATAATAGCCTCCATCGGCATACCGTAGATGACAACATAAGCGGGATATACCAAAAAGTAATTGGAAACAACGCTGAACAGAGCCATAGCAGCAGAGCCTGCCAAGGCGCCTATAAGCGCATTCGACCTTGATTTGTTCCTTACATAAAAAAGTCCTGCGGTTCCCGTAAAAACGGCGCCCAAGACAAAGTTTGAAAGCTCCCCTACGCCTGCCGAATTAGTAAACGGCAAATGCAAGAGATTTTTCACAAGGCAGACCAGCACGCCGTACTGAGGACCGAAGGCATAAGCCGTTATTATAGCGGGAATTTCGGAAAAATCCAGCTTGATAAAAGCAGGGATAATGAACGGCAGCGGAAATTCAAGCAGCATAAGAATAAATCCCAACGCGCCCATTACCGCGCTTACAGCTATTCCTCTTAAATAATTCTTTTTCATAACAAATACGTTCCTTTCCTTTTTCGGGCAAAAAGAAAAGCCCCGTAAAAACGGGGCTTGAAAAATGCAATATTGCTATAACATTTCTTCTTTCATCCGGACTGTACCGTCGGCTTCGGAATTGCACCGAATCAACCGCAAAAGCGGCTTGTGGGCTATACCACCGGTGAGGAATTGCACCTCGCCTCGAAGATTACAATGTTATTTTATTACTTTATTCCGATTATGTCAATAGCCATACAATAAATAATTGCAATTTGCAAAAGCATTATAAGGGGTATTCCTATCATAAAGCTCTTATGCTTTGTTTTATGTCTTATAGCAAGCATAGTAAGGTACATAGCGGGGCTTCCGCCCAGAAAACACAGCAAAAACAAGGTTCTTTCCCTTATTCGGCGTTTTTTGCGGCGCGCGGCATTTTTATCGTAAACACATACAATAACCGATAAAATATTTATAAGCAAAACATATACAGCAAGTGCGGTTTTAAGCAGTTCCAAAAATATCACCGCCTAAATTTTAACATTTCTACACGGCTTTTTCAATCTGTTTTTTAAGTTTCCCTATTATGCGCTTTTCAAGACGCGAGATATACGATTGCGATATGCCCAAGCTGTCGGCTACTTCCTTTTGGGTATACTCCTGATAGCCGTTCATTCCGAACCGCATTTCCATAATCTGTTTTTCACGCACGGGCAGACCGTTTACAAAGCTCATAAGCAAAAAGCGTTCGTCCTCCTGCTCTATTCCTCTGCCTACCTCCTCGCCGTCGCTGCCGAGAACATCGGAGAGCAGAAGCTCGTTTCCGTCCCAGTCAATGTTGAGCGGTTCATCTATTGAAATTTCATTTCTCAATGAAGAATTTTTCCTTAAATACATTAAAATTTCGTTTTCAATGCACCTTGACGCATAGGTTGCGAGCTTGATATTTTTTTCGGGGCAAAAGGTATTGACCGCCTTGATAAGTCCTATCGTACCTATCGAAATCAGGTCTTCTATGTTTGTGCCTGTGGAATCGAATTTTTTTGCGATATAAACTACCAAACGCAAATTATGAACTATCAGTTTATCGTGGGTGTTCTCGTTGTTTTCCCTTAAAAGGCGCTGTTCTTCCTCAACGGTCAGCGGCGGCGGCAATGTTTCGGCACCGTTTATGTAGAACGTAGGCTTTATTATGCCTAATTTAAAAAGTAATGTTAAAAATATTCTCCTGATCTTCATTGCAAACTCCGTCCTTTACTCCAATATATCGGGATTAATTATAGCCGAATAATCATCATTAAGCGCGGTTTTGGAAACCGCGAGTATGGGCTTTTCAAGCGTAATTGCCGCGCCTTTGCTTTTTATCACAGCGCTGTCGCATCGGTAGCCGTCAAGCATATCGGCGCCTGACACGGTATTGCAAGGCAATGCGCGGTACCGCGAGTCATAACGTCCGTCACGATTATTTTCAAACCCTTTAAACAGTTCAGCTACGCATTTTTTATCGGCAATAATAACCTCGGAATTGCCGAAAACATCTCTCACGGAGTTGCCCGTATCCGCTATTGCCGTCATATCTATGCTTTTATCGCCTACCGTGACTTTCACTTCACACTTTTCGCTCCGCAGAGCCGAACGTGAAAAAATGAGATTGCATATTATAAAAATTATGTATCCGATAACCGTGAAAAGCACAAGCGCCAAGGGAGAAATATCAAAATACACTACGGAATTGTTTATATACATACCTTTCGGTCTGAATGTAATCCACAGCGCCGTCATCACGCCTGCGTAGGCACAGGTGATTATAAAAAGCACGGCGCTGTTTTTAAGCAGCTGCTTAATATTACCCAATCCAAAGGCACAAAGCGCCATAAGTATACAAACGGTAACCTTTACCAAAACATCTGTCGCAACCAAGCGATACGGAAAAAATATGTATATTGAAGAAATGCCGCCTACCGCCGCGGATAATATCAAGCGCATTGTTTTAGGCTTTTTATGCAAAAACGCCGCACAGGCGCGCAGTAAAAAGTAATCTACTATCATATTTACCGCAAAAAGCACATCGGCATACACCGTCATCTTTTCTCACTCCCACATTAATAATTATACGCCTCGAAGAGTGAATTTTATGTCGATATAGGCAACAAATTACTGTAAAAAAAGGTATAAAAAAGGCGCCGTGCAATGCACAACGCCTAAATCTATTACTCACCGAACGGGAAATTAAATGTTCCGCCGCCTGATGAATTATCCTCCGATGAATTGTCCTCCTGTTTTGCGGGGTCTTCCGTGCTGTAACTCGACTCGCTCACATTAGCGCTGAGTTTTACCTCTAAATCAACGGTTGAGCCGTTTGAGGTCACCGCCTCAATAGTAATCTTATCGCCCGCACGGCTATCTTCGATTATATTAAGCACGATCTCGTCGCTCGTTATATCTATACCGTTAATCTTAGTTATTATATCGCCTGTATTCAGCTTGCCGTAAAGGTCGCTATCCTCATTTACAGCCGCAACATACAATCCAACCTGACTGTAATCTCCAAGCTCTGCGGCAACCGAATCAACGGCGTTATATGTTATTCCGAGTTTTGCGCGTGTGGTTATCTTTCCGTCGGAAATTAACTCTTCGACTATTCTTTTAACCGTGGTCGTCGGGATAGCATAACCGACCGAATCATAAGCGACGCCAGCGATTTTTGAAGACGTAATTCCTATGACCTGAGCGTACATATTGAGGAGTGCGCCGCCTGAACTGCCTGGATTTATCGCGCTGTCGGTCTGTATAAGTCTTGCCGAATAGCTTGAAGTGGTCTTGACGCGGTTGCTTGTAAGCGAGATAATACCCTTTGTTATAGACGAGTTGTGCGAAGCGCCGCTCGGTCTGCCTATTGCCACAACGTTTTCGCCGCAAACGATTTCATCGGAGTTCCCGAACTCAGCCGCGGTAAGACCCGTTGCGTCAATTTTAAGCACCGCAAGATCGCTTATTTTATCACCCGCAACATACTTTGCGTCATACTCCTTGCCGTCGGCGGTGTATACTTTAAATTTCGGCGACGGAACTTCGGAATAGATATGGTCGTTGGTTACTATATATCCGTCCTTGGAATACACAACTCCGCTTGCCTGCGACAACTTGCCCGCTGTGTTGTATACATAAATTCCTACTATGCTGTTATCGGCCTTGTCATATACCTGAGCCGCCGTAAATTCATCGGTATCCTTCGGCTTTGAAGCAAGGCTTACCGAAACCTTTTTAGTAGAGCTGTATTTTACCGTGTTTTTGCCGTACATATATCCTGTCATACAGGCGGCAGTCAGAAGGATTACTCCCGCCATTGCCGCCGCAAACACCTTTAAGCCTTTGCTTACGGGAGCGTTATCCTTAACGGGTGTAACAGGGGTGTAGTTTACAGGCTCATACGTCCTCGGCTGACCGTTAAACTCACCGAACGAACTGCCGTTGTTTTCCGCTTCGGGCGTACTATTCTCATTTTCCGAAACATCGTTTATAGGTTCGGTATTCTCTGTTTCGTTTATGTTGTTATAATCGTTATCGTTCATACCTAATCTCCTTTATTACAACGGCAAAACCACTCTGAACGTTGTAAATTTATTTTCACTGCTCGCAACGGACAATACTCCGCCGTGCGCTTTTATGATAGTTCTTGCTATATACAACCCCAATCCCGTACTGTTTTTATTTACCGAACGGGATTTATCCACCTTGTAAAACCGCTCAAAAACATAAGGCAACTCCGCTTCGGGAATACCTTTGCCCGTATTTGTTATTTCAAATACCATTTTTTTGGACTCGGTTTTCAGCGAAAAGCTGATAGTTCCCTGCTCCTCGGTAAATTTTATAGCGTTATCTACAAGGTTATACACAACTTGGTGAATCAGATCGCGGTCGGCATTTACCGAAATATCCGCCATTGAATCAAGTCCCTCAATATTTATCGACTTCTTTTCAATGCGTTGCTCCTGACTTACAACTATCGTGCAAAGCAGTTCTCTGAAATCAAACAGTTCGGGTTTTATAACAAATTCGCCCGATTCAAGCTTTGCCATACTGAGCATTGACTGAACCAACCGCGAAAGGCGCTTGACCTCCTCTGACACGATATTCAGGTAATACTGCTGTTTATCGGGTTCGATAGTACCGTCGATTATGCCGTCGATAAATCCGCTTATCGTTGTCATAGGCGTTTTAAGCTCGTGCGAAACATTGGCGACAAAGCTGCGTCTCATTCCTTCAAGTTGAACAAGCGAATTTGTCATCTGGTTAAACGAAACGGCAAGCTCGCCTATTTCGTCATCGCTTGTAACGGGTATCCGCTTTGAAAAATCGCCCTTTGCCATTGCTTTCGACGCTTCCGACATCAGTTTAAGAGGCTTGGTAAGCCTATATGTCATAGCGTAAATAGCAAAGAACATTACAATCAATGGGAACGCCGCAGAAATAAGATATAGCTTTACAAGAGTTGACATAAGCAACCGTATTGACGACACGGGCGCCGTAGCAAATACGTATCCTATGAGATTGTTGTTGCTGTCGTTTATAGACTGTGCGCTCACGTAACGCACCTTATCGTAAATACCGAGCGTCGAAAGCTCGAACACATCATTTGATTTTACACGCGAAAGAAGCTCGCTGTCAACAACCGCACCGACGTGATCGCAATTATTCGTCTCCTGCCAAGTCTCGCAATTACAAACTAAAAGCTTTCCGGAGGTATCGGCTATAAGCATATCCACCTCGGAAACATCGGAAACGGTATTCATAATCCCAAAGAGATTTTGAAAATTCCCGTTTCCGCCGTCGGCATAGTTTTTGCTTATGAAATCCTCAACCGAATTACAGCATTTGCTCAAAGTATTATATTTTGATTTTGCAAGATAATTATTGAAGACAAACAGCAAAATCATCATCATTACGGTAAGGCTGAAAAGGATTATGACCGCCGTTGTAAAAAAATACTTCTTAAAGAGCTTTAATTTCATACAACTATCTTACCTCGAATTTGTATCCGACGCCCCAAACGGTTTTAAGGCTCCATTGGTCGGAAACATTTTCGAGCTTTTCTCTGAGTCTCTTAACGTGAACGTCAACCGTTCTTGAATCGCCATAGTAATCAAATCCCCATACCTCGTCAAGCAGTTGGTCGCGCGTATAAACGCGGTTCGGATTGCTTGCCAAATGGTAAATAAGCTCCAATTCCTTAGGCGGCGTGTCTATTCGTTTTCCGTCCACTATAAGTTCATAGTTCGTTAGGTTTATGCTTAGTTTATCGTAATGCACCTCAGCTACATTGCCGTTTTTCTCATTATCGTTACTGCGGCGAAGAACCGCCTTTATGCGGGCAATTACTTCCTTGGTATCGAACGGTTTGCTTACATAATCGTCAGCACCGAGTTCAAGACCCAGAATTTTATCAAAGGTCTCGCCCTTTGCGGTAAGCATTATTATCGGCACTTCATCGGTCTTGCGTATCTCGCGGCAGACCTGCCAACCGTCAAGCTTGGGAAGCATAATGTCAAGCAAAATCAAATCGGGATTATATTTTGTGTTGTAATCAATTGCCGTCTCGCCGTCATTGGCTACCACGGTTTCAAAACCGTCCTTTTCAAGATAAAGTCTTAATAATTCGCATATATTCTCATCATCGTCAACGATTAATATTTTATTCTGTTTCATACAACCGTCCTCCTCATTTTAGGCTGACAAAAGCCAAACCATTTATCTACCCTTTTATTTAAACACAATATTACAATAATTGTATTAAGAAAATGTGAATAATTGTAATAAAAAAACAGACGGGCGTTTGCCCGTCTGCTGAAAAAATATCAGTTACAAATGGTAAGCTCTGTATCTTTATCGAAAAGGTGAATCTTGTCTGTTTCAAGAGCAACCTTAATCTTGTCGCCAGGCTGAGCGGTAGAAGTCGGGCTAACGCGAGCGTTAAGAGCCTGACCCTCGCAGTTCATATAAAGATATGTCTCAGCGCCCATAAGTTCGGTAACTTCAACATCGGCTAAAATAACGCCGTCTTTATTTGCGGCAACAAGGTCTTCCTCGTTGTGGATATTCTCAGGACGAATACCCATTATTATTTCCTTGCCTACATAAGCGTCAAGGCAGTTGTCCTTATTCTTATCGGCAGGAAGTTTAATCTGATACTTAACACCCTCGTGATTTGCGGTGTCCTCCGAACCGAACTCAACGACATAATCGTCGCCGTTCTTAACGAGCTTTGACTCAATGAAATTCATCTGAGGAGAACCGATAAATCCAGCAACAAAGAGGTTGCAGGGATAACGATAAAGGTTGTTCGGAGAGTCAACCTGCTGAACGATACCGCTCTTCATAACAACGATTCTTGTACCCATTGTCATAGCTTCTGTCTGGTCGTGGGTAACGTAGATAAAGGTTGTTCCCAAGCGCTGATGGAGCTTTGAAATCTCGGTACGCATCTGCGCACGGAGCTTAGCGTCCAAGTTAGAAAGCGGTTCATCAAGCAAGAATACCTTAGGCTCACGAACGATTGCACGGCCGAGAGCAACACGCTGACGCTGACCGCCCGACAAAGCCTTCGGCTTACGTTCAAGCAGGTGAGATATATCAAGTACGCGTGCAGCTTCTTCAACACGGCGTTTAATTTCGTCCTTCGGGGTCTTACGAAGTTTAAGACCGAAAGCCATATTATCAAACACGGTCATATGCGGATACAGAGCGTAGTTCTGGAAAACCATTGCGATGTCACGGTCCTTAGGAGCGACATCGTTAACAAGACGGTCACCGATATAAATTTCACCGTCAGATATTTCTTCAAGTCCCGCAACCATTCTGAGGGTTGTAGACTTACCGCATCCCGAAGGTCCGACAAGAATTATAAATTCTTTATCTGCTATTTCAAGATTGAAGTCGGAAACGGCTGTTACGCCGCCTGGGTAGCGCTTATAAACATTACGCAAAGATAAGCTTGCCATTTGGAAACCTCCTAAAAATTACACTTTATAGCGTAAATTATTATACCAAAAGAGCAACAAAATTACTATACTAATAATACCCAATGTTGCGGCAAATGTTTTGTTAAATATGCATACCATAATTGTCAGAATTTGCTTTTAGGCGCGGATTTGAGTTAAATTATTCCTAAAACCATTCCATATTCTTCCCTGCTTAATTCGCGGCAATCTCCATACGCTAAATCATCGCCCAATTTTAAGCTGCCTATTGATATGCGTTTCAGTCCGTTTACGCCGAGTCCCACCGTGCCGAACATACGCTTTATTTGATGATATTTGCCCTCTGTTATAGTTATTTCCGCTCGGCAATCGCCAACACGTTTAAGTTGGGACGGAGCGCACCGCGCGCCGTCGGCAAGGACAACGCCCTTTTCAAAAAGTTCGGTCATTTGCGGCGTCACATCGCCGTCCAGCTCGGCGATGTAGGTTTTTGGCAGCTTGCTTTTAGGGGATATTACCCTATGCGCGAAATTGCCGTCGTCGGTTATAAGCAATAGTCCCGTCGTATCCCTGTCAAGCCGTCCAACAGGGAAAAGCCCTGCACGCTTTAAGTTGTTCGGCACCAAATCCACAACGGTTTTTCGCCTTTTATCATTTGAAGCCGAAAGTACCCCCGCAGGCTTGTTCATAACAAGATATATAAACTCCTTATACTCGACTGCGGCGTCGGCAAATGTAACTTTATCACTGTCAGTATTGACCTGAAAAGCCGAATCCTTGACGGTCTTGCCGTTCACCGCCGCCTTACCCGAACGTATCCCCGACTTTGCGTCGCTTCGGGATATGTTTAGCTGAGAGGACAAAAACTTGTCCAGTCTGCTTGTACTCATATACTTCCTCCGAATAATTGTATCACCGTTTCAAAAGCGGTTTCATTTCCCCGTTTATACATACATCTGAAACATCGCCGCCGATTACAACGCCGTCGCACACAATAATGTTCACGAACTCAGACTCTGAATTTTCAATGGCGTATGTATATACGGTAACCTTTTTCCCTTTATATTCAAGCAGGTCGTATCCTGCCTTGCGCTGTAACTCGTTATACCTTTTATAAACATCTGAAAACTCATTGGGAACAGCGGTCTCCTTAGCGGATACAGCGCTGTCGTTCACCGAATATCCCATACTGTTTATAAATTCAATTCTCAAAGCGTTTGTTTCGCCGTTTTTAACGGTGTTGCGCGCTGCTGCTATCTGTCCGCCTACCGCGATAATTATTAAAGCGGCGGCAACCGCTATTACCAGACTTTTTTTTGAAAAGGTCATATACAGCTTCAATTATACCATTCCCCGATATATTATCTATGAAATGATATGCTCTGTCCCTTTTAAATATTCTTCTAATCTATTAAGCAGACCGCGTGGGCGGATATGCCTTCAAGCCTTCCCGTAAAGCCGAGCCCCTCCTCGGTAGTAGCCTTAACGTTTACCGAATTTGGGGCGATACCGCAGTCAGACGCTATATTATCCCGCATAGCCGATATATATTCCGAGAGCTTAGGTCTTTGCGCGACAATGGTTGAATCTATATTCACAATATTAAATCCGTTTTCCTTTAAAAGCGCAACCGTTTTTCTTAACAGTATTCGGCTGTCGATATTTAGGTACTCGTTATCGTTATCGGGGAAATGCTTTCCTATATCTCCCAGCCCCGCGGCTCCCAAAAGAGCGTCGCAGACCGCGTGCAGCAAAACGTCCGCGTCGGAGTGTCCGAGCAGTCCCATTTCGTAATCTATCTCTACTCCGCCAAGCACCAATTTCCTTTCGTGCGCAAAGCGGTGAACGTCGTATCCGTGCCCCACTCTCATAAATTACCCCTCCCATGTATGCAAAAGAGCCTCGGCGACCGCAAGATCCTCAGGCGTGGTGATTTTTATATTCCTGTAACTTCCGTCAACCGTAATTACTTTATAACCGCAGGCTTCCATTATTGACATATCGTCGGTAAAACAGCCGAGTGCTCCCGCTCTTTCCACAGCGTTACGGTATTCGCTTACGCTGACGCCCTGAGGGGTCTGCACGGCGACAAGCTCATTTCTGTCGAGCGTATCCTTTACAGTTCCGCAACCGTCTACCCTCTTTACCGTGTCCTTTACCTTTACAGCACAGGTGACGGCAACGTTTTCTTCGAGCGCTTTTACAACGCCGTTTATTACACGGTCGCTTACAAGCGGTCTTGCGCCGTCGTGTATCAGCACCTTGCTGTCCGTCACAGTTAATCTGTCAAGACATCTGCTGACCGAGTCCTGTCGGCTCTCGCCGCCCTCAACAACGTCTTTCAGCTTTGTTATCATATATTTTTCAGCAATTTCAAGGACCTTTTCTGCATCGGACGGGCGAACCGCTATTATAATTCTTGAAACCGCGTCACAGTTCTCAAACGCAAGGAGCGTTCTTGCAAGCACGGGTATTCCGCAAAGATTTGAGCAGAGTTTATTTATTCCGCCCATTCTTGCCGAAGACCCCGCGGCGGCTATAATAACGGGAATACCAGATTTACTGCCGTCGCTCACGGTATATTGAAGTTTTGTTTCTACGCTATTCATCCTTGTTACCCTGTTTTCTGAAATAAATCTCCGTTACGGCAATCGCAACCATTGAGCCGAAACACCACCCGCTTATTACATCGCTCAGGTAATGCACGTTAAAATAAACCCTTGAATATCCGATAAAAAATGTCATCAACAGACAAACGGAAATAAGCACCGCCTTTTGTGTGCGTGTTTTGCAAAGTTTAAGTCCCAAAAGCATTATCCCGACATACAGAGCGGCGTTGCTTGCGGCGTGACCGCTAGGAAAGCTGTAACCGCCGACTTCAAGCAGCCGTTCTGTCGGTCTTGCACGCCCTATAAGTCTTTTAAGTCCCGTGTTCATAAGCCAAGCGGAAATAACGGTGACCGAAAGCGGCGCTCCGACGCGCATTCTTGTTGCGGGAATGAGCATTGTTACAGCCGTTACGGCTATGACGCCGTAAGCCTCGCCGATATACGAGAAAAAGCGAAGTATTGCGTTTTTGTTTTTATTAGGATTTATAAATTCGGCAACAGAGCGTTCAACATCAACCGAAACACCGCTTACGGCAAGCACTGCGCCGACGGCAAAAACGCACGCCAGAATTATCATTATCGCAATCTTTGACTTTTTCACAAAAACACTCCCGATACAATATTAAAAACGCCGCACCTTGCAAACGCTTAGTGCGGCATAAAATTTTAAAGGATTACTCGTGGTCGCAATCGTCTTCGCAGTCTTCACAATCACAGTCGCAGTCGAAATCAAATTCAAGCTCGGTTCCGCAATTCGGGCAGGTGATACCCTCGTCTGCAAGCATATCTTCATCAAGATATATAACGTCGTGGCACTGCGGACACTCAACCTCATAAAGATCGTCGTCGCAGTCACAGCAATCGTCGCAATCGCAGTCGTCATCTTCGTCATATATGAGTTCTTCAACAGCGGAAAGATCCTCGTCAACCGCGTCTATCTGTTCAAGCATAGCGTCACAGCCGTCCTCGATATCACAGATTTCCTCGGTAATATCGCCGAGAACATCTATAACAGCGGCAAGTATTTTGCCTTCCTTAGTCTCGCTGTCAAGGTTAAGACCCTCCGCAAGACCCTTTATATAAGCAACTTTCTCACAAATATCCATTTTGTTACCTCCGTTCAATTATGCGCGCTCCATATACTCGCCTGTACGTGTGTCAATTCTAATCATATCGCCTTCGTTTATGAAAAGCGGAACACGTATTTCGCAACCTGTTTCAAGAGTTGCGGGCTTTGTTGCATTTGTAGCAGTATCGCCTTTAAATCCGGGATCGGTTTCGGTTACTTGAAGTTCTACAAATGTAGGAGGCTCAACACCGAATACTTTTCCCTTGTAAGACAAAATCTTACATACCATATTTTCCTTTACAAATTTGAAATTATCGCCAAGCTCGCTTCCGTTAATGGGAATAAGCTCATAGGTTTCCTGATCCATAAAGTAATATAAATCGCCGTCGTTATAGGAATATTCCATATCCTTGCGCTCAACAAAAGCCGAGGGGAATTTAGCGGTCGGGTTATAACTCTTTTCAACCACAGCGCCTGTTATAACGTTTTTAATTTTCGTTCTTACAAAAGCGGCGCCTTTACCCGGTTTAACGTGCTGAAATTCGATTATTTGAAGCACATTTCCGTCTTCCTCAAAGGTTACGCCGTTTCTGAAATCGCCTGCACTTATCATAAATGTCTGATCCTCCAAAACAATAATATATCAAATAGATTATATAGCTTTTTGCACTCTTTGTCAAGATTTTGATTATTGTGTTGTATTTGATATGAATTTTTGCCGATTTTCGGCGCAATATAAGAAAACGAATATTTATTTTTATAGGAGCGAAATATGAAAACCATTGCTTTTTTTGACGCAAAACCGTATGATCGCGAAAGTTTTATGAGATTTGCCGACGATGAAATAAACATAAGATTTTTTGAAAACAAACTAAACCGCGACACCGTGAGTATGGCGGCTTGCTGCGACGGTGTGTGCGCATTTGTAAACGACGAAATAAACCGCGATGTAATAGACGCGCTCGAAAAATACGGCGTGGGCGTGGTAGCGCTGCGCTGTGCGGGATACAACAATGTCGAGTTAAAATATGCCGAGGGCCGCATAACGGTGTTAAGGGTTCCAGCATATTCGCCTTATGCGATTGCCGAACACACTATGGGAATGATACTGACTCTCAACAGGAAACTGCACCGCGCTTATATCAGAACCCGCGACCACAATTTTTCGCTTGAAGGACTTACGGGTTTCGATCTGCACGGAAAGACGGTAGGCATTATAGGCACGGGAAAAATAGGCTGTTGCTTTGCGGATATATGCAACGGCTTCGGTATGAACATTCTCGGCTTTGACCCGTACCAAAACGACGGTTTTAAGGGAAAATACACCGACCTTGCCGCACTTTTAAAGAGCAGCGACATAATCTCCCTGCACTGTCCCCTGACCAAGGAAAACCGCCACCTTATATGCGAAGACACCCTTAAAAAAATGAAAAAAGGGGTTTATATTATAAACACTTCGCGAGGTCAGCTTATTGATACAGGCGCCCTGATAGACGGTATGAAATCGGGAACGGTCGGCGCGGCGGGACTTGACGTATACGAAGAAGAAACGGCGCTTTTCTTTGAGGACTATTCCGACGAAATAATCCTTGACGATACGCTTTCTACCCTCATAGCAATGCCGAACGTGTTGGTGACATCGCATCAGGCGTTTTTAACGCGCGAAGCGCTTGACGGCATAGCAAAAACCACAATGGAAAACCTTAAATGCTATTTTGAGGGAAAACCGCTTGAAAACGAGGTCACAAGCAGCCGTTAAAAGAAATAATTCTTGAAAAAAATCACCTGCTGTGATATACTTATCTTGGGTGATTGATTTGACAAAATTGTATTTGATAAGGCACTGCGAGGCTTTGGGCAACGTTAAAAGAATTTTTCAGGGTTCTATCGACCTTGATATAAGCGAAACAGGCGCAAAACAGCTTGAATGTCTTAAAAAGCGTTTTCTTAATACAGAAATTGACGCGGTTTTTTCAAGTCCGCTGTTAAGGGCAAAAAAAACGGCTCACGCCGTTGCCGACCAGAAAGGATTGCCCGTAATTCCGATTGACGGGCTTGCCGAAATACACGGCGGCATAGTTGAGGGCAAGCCGTTTGCCGAAACATTCGGCGCTATGCCCGAGCTTGCCGACACTTGGGACAACCGCCCCGAGGATTTTGCACCCGAGGGCGGCGAGCCTATGCGCGCCGCTTACGATCGCATTTGGAACACGGTTCTTGACATTGCCCGTAAGAACGAAGGCAAAAGCATTGCAGTTGCAACGCACGGCGGTGTTTTGCGGTGCCTTAATTGCAGATTGCTTCACGGCGATATTTCACATTTGAAAGACACTCCGTGGTGCGACAACACTGCGGTAAATCTCGTTGAGTTTGACGGCGGCTTAAATCCGCGAGTAATATATATAAACGACATATCACATCTGCCGAAAGAACTTATCGTAAAGGGGAACAGACTTTCGAGCTTTATGAAAGGCGAAAAGCAATGATAATAATGTCGGTGGATCTCGGAAAGGCAAGAACGGGCATAGCGGTTTCGGACAGCGGCGAGAGCTTTGCTTTTCCGAAAAAGGTAATAACACAGTATAATGAAGAAAAACTGATTGTTGAAATTTCCGATACTGCAAAAGAGCTTAATGCCGAACTGATAGTAGTCGGTTTCCCGAAAAATATGGACGGAAGCATAGGCTCGCGCGCTGAGGAATGCCGCTGTATTGCCGAAAAAATCAGCGCTCTAAGCGGACTCGAAACGGTGCTATGGGATGAGCGGTGTACTACCATTTCCGCACATACGGCGCTCAACTACACAAACACACGCGGCAAAAAGCGCAAAGAAACTGTTGACGCGGTTGCGGCTGTGATAATTCTTGAAGATTATTTATCTTACAAAAAGAACAAGGCTTGACAGAGTTTTTTCTGTCAAGCCTTGTTTTATTTATTCAAATATTCGTCTATTGACTTGGCTGCGGTTTTACCCGCACCCATTGCAAGTATTACGGTAGCGGCGCCCGTTACGGCGTCTCCGCCCGCGTAAACACCTTGTTTGGAGGTTTCGCCCGTGCTTTCGGTAACAACTATACCTCCGCGCTTATTGACTTCAAGACCTTCGGTCGTGTTTTTGATAAGCGGATTAGGTGAGGTTCCTATCGACATTATCACGCAGTCGGCTTCGATTTCAAATTCGCTGTTCGGAATTGCGACAGGGCGCGCTCTGCCCGATTCGTCAGGCTCGGAAAGTTCCATTTTTTCGCACACAACACCCGATACCCAACCGTCATTTCCGTTTATTTTAACGGGGTTTGTGAGGAATTTAAAGGTTATTCCCTCCTCCATTGCGTGTTCAACCTCCTCGCGCCTTGCGGGAAGTTCGTTTTCGGTTCGGCGGTAAACTATATGCACGTCGGCGCCTAAACGGCGTGCCGTACGCGCTGAGTCCATAGCAACGTTTCCTCCGCCTACAACGACAACCTTTTTGCCGTGGAAAACGGGGGTCTGGCTGTCATTCTCGTACGCCTTCATAAGGTTGTTTCTCGTAAGAAATTCGTTTGCGGAATAAACGCCGTTAAGCGATTCGCCCTCGATACCCATAAATCTCGGAAGACCTGCTCCCGAACCGATAAACACCGCCTCATAGCCCATGTCAAACAGTTCGTCTACCGTGACGGTTTTACCGATTATCACGTTTGTGGCAATCTCTACCCCGTATTTTTTCAGCGTTTCTATTTCCTTTTTAACTATTTGCTTCGGGAGACGGAATTCGGGAATTCCGTAAACCAGCACTCCGCCCGCAAGATGCAGCGCTTCAAAAACGGTGACGGAATAACCTTTTTTCGCAAGGTCGCCCGCACACGTAAGCCCAGACGGACCCGACCCCACGACCGCGACCTTATGGCCGTTGCTTTTCGGAAGTTCGATATTTTCGCTGTTATGCGTGTTGTGCCAATCGGCAACAAATCTTTCAAGGCGTCCTATACCGACAGGTTCGCCCTTTATTCCGCGCACACACTTTGACTCGCACTGCGTTTCCTGAGGGCAGACCCTTCCGCAGACCGCGGGCAGGCTTGAAGAAAGAGATATTACCTGATATGCGCCCTCGAAATCGCCCTCTTTTATTTTTGAAATAAACTCAGGTATATGAATATTAACGGGACAGCCGCTCACACAGGGCATGTGCTTGCAGTTAAGGCAACGCATTGCTTCATTAAGCGCAGTATCCTCCGAATAGCCGAGCGCCACCTCCTTGAAGTTCTCAGCCCTTACCTCGGGAGATTGCGTAGGCATAGGATTTTTCTTAGGTTCCATATTTATCGGCATATATTTCACTCCTTGTTGAAAAGATTGCACGTCTGCTCATAAGCGTGTCTTTCAAAATCACGGTACATTGAGCCGCGTTTCATCGCCTCGTCAAAATCCACCTTATATCCGTCAAAATCGGGACCGTCTACGCAGGCAAATTTTGTCTTACCGTCAACCGTAAGGCGGCAGCCGCCGCACATTCCCGTTCCGTCAATCATAATCGGATTCATTGAAACGGTGGTTTTAATGTTGTAGGGTCTTGCCGTATTAACAACAAATTTCATCATAACCAGCGGACCTATCGTTATGATTTCGTCATACCTTTCGCCGCTTTCAAGCGCGGCTTTTAAAGGCTCTGTAACAACGCCTTTTTTGCCGTAAGAGCCGTCGTCTGTCATTACGTGCAGCACCGAAGACGCTTCGCTGAATTCCTTTTCAAGAATTACCAATTCCTTAGAACGGAAACCGATTATCGAATGTACCTCGCAACCCATCTCGGCGAGCTTGACAGCGATAGGCATAGCGATAGCGCAGCCGACGCCGCCGCCGACTATGCAAACCTTTTTAAGCCCTTCAAGATGCGTGGGGGTACCCAAGGGACCTGCAAAGTCTGAAATAAACTCGCCCTCATTCTTTTCATTTAAGAGCTTTGTAGTAGCTCCGACAACCTGAAAAATAATTGTAACCGTTCCGTTTTCTCTATCGTATCCCGCAACGGTAAGCGGTATGCGCTCGCCGTCATCATTTACACGGAGTATAATAAACTGTCCCGGTTCCGCTTTTTTAGCGACAAGCGGAGCCTGTATGACCATTTTAGTAACGGTAGGATTTAAAACTTCCTTTTTGACTATTTTATACACGGTCTTTGTTCCTTTCACAATTTAATATTAGGGCGGCTCTTAAAAAGAACCGCCTTTTGAACAAATTATATTATATATTATATTGGTTTAAAAATCAACCTCTGTTCCGTAATAGGTGCATTTAAGCAGTTTTGCCATAACCTCGGGGGTTATTTCTCTCGGATTAGAGCCTGTGCAGGCGTCGGCAACCGCATTTGCGGCAATTTCGTCAACCTTGTTCAAAAACTCTGCTTCGTCTACACCGAACTCTTTGAGAGTATGCGGAATATTCAACTCTGTATTCATTTTGTCAATCAAAGCGCAAAGGCTTTCGGTGAGCGCCTTATCGCTGTTGCCTTGAAGTCCGAGCATACGGGCTATATCGGCATATCTTTCCGAAGCGCGCTGATCGTGTGCGTTATACTTTATAACATAGGGCAGATATATGGCGTTTGCACAGCCGTGCGGAATGTGCTGACCTTTCATATTGCCCTCTGAAAATGCGGCTCCCGTTTTATGAGCCATTGAATGAACTATACCGAGAAGCGCGTTTGAAAACGCCATTCCAGCAAGGCACTGCGCGTCGTGCATCTGCTCGCGCGACTCGTGATTTCCTTTATAAGACGAGGGCAGATAGGCGGTTACCATTTCAATCGCTTTCATTGCGAGCGCGTCGGTATAATTGCTCGCAACGGTTGAAACGTAAGCCTCTATTGCGTGGGTAAGTGCGTCCATACCCGTGTGGGCAACGAGCTTTTGCGGCATTGTCTGGGCAAGCTCGGGGTCAACTATCGCAACGTCGGGGGTGATATTGAAATCCGCAAGCGGATATTTAATACCCTTTGAATAATCGGTAATTACGGAGAACGCAGTAACCTCCGTCGCCGTTCCCGAGGTTGAAGAAATAGCGCAGAATTTTGCCTTTGTTCTGAGTTTCGGGAAATTAAACGGTATGCAGAGTGATTCAAACGTCACATCGGGATACTCATAGAACGCCCACATAGCCTTTGCGGCGTCTATCGGAGAACCGCCGCCTATTGCGACTATCCAATCGGGTTCAAACTCGCGCATAGCCTCAGCACCGCGCATTACCGTTTCCACAGAAGGATCGGGTTCAACGCCCTCGAACAGCTTTACCTCCATACCCGCTTCTTTTAGATAGGAAACAGCCTTATCCAAAAAGCCGAAGCGTTTCATAGAGCCGCCGCCGACAACAACGATTGCCTTCTTGCCGTCGAGCGTTTTTAAATTTTCCATTGCGTTTTTACCGAAATATATATCTCTCGGAAGTGTAAATCTTGCCATACTTGTTTCCTCCTGAAAATATGTTTTTGTTTTTATGATTTGATTATATCACCTAAGCTCGGAGAATTGAAATATATTAATTGCATACTGCTATTGCAAAAAGTATATAGTTAAAATATGTCAAGTTAATTATTATTATACAAAACCGCTAAAAATACAATTCTTTTCCAAGAGCAAAAGAATATATTATCTTTTCTTTTACACGCTTATTGAATATTTTTTCACAGGCTCTCGCGTATATTGAAAGCTGTTCTTTATATGCGGCAATAAGCTCGCCGCCGTCGTTTACCCTGTCGGTCTTAAAATCAAGCACAACTATCCCGCCGTCCTCCTCAAAGCATAAATCAACAGCTCCCTGAACCATTATTTTTTCATCTTTAAAAGATACCGTACCGTCAACAGAGCTTACGGGAAGTTCGGTCAAAAACCGCATTTCGCGTTTTACGGTGCGGGAGTTAAGTATGCGCGCAAAAACATCGCTTTTAAAGAATTTTTGCAGTATCTTAACATCAACCGCCTCCCTTTCGCGTTCGGATATAAATTTCCATTCATACAGTCGGTCAAGCTCGGCTTCGGGGTCGTCTGATTTTGAAAAATCAAAAAACTGCATTGCCTTGTGAACCGCCGTTCCGCGCTTTGCGGCGGTGAGCCCTCCTGCGCTCATAAACGACGGCTTATCCGAAAAGGCATAAAAGTCGCTTTCCGCCTTGTTTGCCACCTCTGAGACAGAGTATTTTGCTTCTATTCGCCTTAACTCGTCATACTTATATCTGAATTTGATATTTTTTGAAATGATGTCCGCAAGCTCCTTATTTACGCACGGTTCGCTGGCTTCGGCGGTCTGTCTTTCTTCAAGATTTTCGCTTGATACCGTGCTGACCGTCAAATGTCCGACCGCCTCGGCTGTCGGAACAAACAGTTCCCTATTCCTTATGCTTGCGGCGTCGGGGTGCAGCAAAGCCGTGAGCAAAAGCCAATCCGAATAAGACTTTGTTTTTGAAAATATATCCGCGCCTATTCTGCCGCCGCTTGCCGAGAGCATTGCCTGCAACGAGCCTAACGTTTTTTCGGCGTTATTCAAAGCGCAGGTAAACACCAAGCGTTCCTCGGCGCGGGTCATAGCGACATAAAGGAGTCTTAATTCTTCTTCAAGAGAATTTCTTTTTGAGCTGTTTAATATGACCTCCCGACCGAGACTGCTTTTAAAGCATTTTTCTTCCTCGTCATAGTATTTAAAGCCTATGCCGTTTTCTGAGGAATACGCCACGCGGTTCCTTAATTCGCTGTCGTTAAAGCGCGCGGACGTGCCCGCGATAATGCATATAGGAAATTGCAGTCCCTTTGAAGAATGGATACTCATAATTTTAACGGAATTTCCGCCCGCTCCCGCCGACGAAGATTTAAGCCCGTGTTCCGACTGACGCTGAATATATTTTACAAACCCGCCGAGGCTGCCCTTTCCGTCCGAATTATAATCAGCCGCATAACCTACAAGCATACGCAGATTGTTGCGCCTGCGTTCGCCGTCGGGAAACGCCGAAATAATATCCGAATATCCGCTTTTAACAAGCAGTCTTGAAACAAACTGTTCAAGCGGCAGGGTTGCCGCAAGCAACCTATATACGCTTAATGTTTCAAGCATTTCCGAAACGCGCTTATTCCCGTTTTCGGCGGCAAAAACCACTGCGCCGTACAAATCGCCGAAGTTTCTGTCAGCTCGGATACAAGCCATTTCTTCTGCCGTGAAGCCGAATATCGGCGAAAGCATTACCGTGAGCAGTTCAATATCCGATTGGGGGTTATCAATAACTTTCAGCAATGCCAAAAATGTTGAAATTTCGATTGAGTCGGCATATCCCTCGCTTCCGTATTCGGCGGGTATTCCCGCGTTTCTGAGTTCGGACGCTATAACCGCCGCTCTGCCGCCCTTTACCGCACGCAGGAGGATAGTAAAATCAGAATATTTAGCCTTTCTTAGCATTTTTTCATCACTGCGTATACACTCGCCGCCGTCAACAACGGAGCGTATATAAGAAGCAATATACCGCGCTTCTGCAATATCGCGGTCGTCACCGCTACCGACGCCGTCTATAATATGCAGTTCGGCGGCGGGGCGGTTATATTCGGGATAAACAGCCGACGGAACCAGCATTTCCTCACCGTCGTAAACAATATTGCTGTTATCCTCAATCATTATGTTTTCAAAGAAGAAATTGATATAGTCGCACACGCCGTCACGGCTTCGGAAATTGTTTTTCAGTATGATTTTTTTCGGGTCGCCGTCATTTGCGTTTTCTATCGGAACATATCTTTTCTTTTTTGCCAAAAAATTGTTGGGGTTGGCGCCTCTGAACCCGTAAATGCTCTGCTTTACATCGCCGACGGCGAACAGCTTGCGCTCGCTGTCGGACAACACATAAAATAGCATATCCTGCAAATCGTTGGTGTCCTGATATTCGTCAACCATAATTTCATCGTAACGGTTGATAATATCCTGTGCTTCTTCCTTGCGGCACAGCTTGCCGTCACGCATTTCGCACAGCAGTTTAAGCGCCAAATGTTCGGTATTGTGAAATGTGTAGGTATTCATTTCGCCGTACGCTTTAAACAGTCTTTCTTCAAGCTCGCAAAGTATTTCGCCGAGCAGTTTTACAGGCTTGTTAAGTTTTGAAAATATTTTATTATTTTCATCGGCGCTGTAAGCAAAAATGCGGTGCAGAACATCTATATCCTTATCGAGCGATTTCCAGACCTCTTTTGCCGCCTGTACTGCCGCAACGCCCGAAAATCCTCTTGTATTGGGGAATGCGGGCAATTTAAAGGTTGCGACCTTATTATAAAATAAATCCCAATCACACGGTTCGCAGGCGTCGCTTAGTTCCGCCAAAAGCTCCGCCGCAAGATGCAACGATGGTACAAGCCTATCGGCTGACTCGATTTCGCTTACCATATCGCAGACATTTGCAACCGTTCTGCGCATTCCCGATACCGTTTTTTTTGCCGTTTCAAAGGCATAGCCGTACCACAAACAGCTTTTTTCAAACACGCCGCAGTTATATGCGTTCCCGAGAAACTCAAACCACTCGTCAGGAAAAGGAAGTTGACGGCTGTATTCGTATATACTAAGCACCGAATCGGCAAAATTTGTATCATCATATTCAGCACCGAATATATCAACAAGCTCGGTGAAAATAGGATCGCCCGATTTAAGACGTTCGTTTATTATGTCCGACATAATCCGCTCGTTTACCGTTTTAAGCAAATTGCCGTCGCTCATTTTGAAATCGGGGCTTACGCCCGCTTTATCAAAATTATCTCTGACAAGGTCGATACAAAAGGTATCAATGGTGCATATCTTTGCGCTCGCAAGGAGGTGCTTTTGCCTTAAAAGTCCGCGGTTTTCGGGGTCGCGCCTTATTTCCTCGTCAATGCGCTTTTCAATTCGCGTTCTCATTTCAGCCGCCGCCGCGTTGGTGAATGTGACTATAAGCAATCGGTCTGCTGAAATCGGCTCTGTTTTGTCGGTAAGACGCCTTATAACGCGTTCAACCAATACCGCGGTTTTCCCTGAGCCTGCCGCCGCCGCAACCAAAATATTCCCTTTTGTTTCTATTGCTTTTTCCTGTTCTTTTGTAGGATTAAACGCCATTCCCGTTCACCTCGCGAATCTTTTCCAATACTTCACTGTTAGCCATACGCTGTACCTTTTCGGCAGGGGACTCCTCGTGACCGCAGACCGATGAATAATCGCAGTATTTACAGGCGGGCGAATCGCAGCCGTCTGTCGGGTCCACCGAAATATCACCGCTCATTATACTGTCGCCCGTGTCTTTCATAAGCCGCTCAATATAATCGAATATATCCGAAAAATCGGACGGAGCTATATATGAGTTATTCAGTTTTGACAGCGAGCCGTCCTTATTTTTACGCAGTTTCGGTATAAACTCGCCGTTGTTATTCTTCTCCATTGCCGTGACAAGCTCCTCGTCCGCTTGCGCCAATCCGTTCATAGCAAGCCCCTCGCCGTTTAGGTCTCTTTTTGACGGCATATAGAAAATTCCCGCGGCGCATTTATCGTCCTCTTTTCTGCCGCGTATTACCGCATACAGATATATGAGCATTTGCAAATTAAGTCCAAACAGAATGTCAGGCAGTTTAAACGTTCTGCTCCCCGTTTTATAATCAATTATTCTGACATATCCGTTATATGTGTCAACTCGGTCTATACTGCCTTCAAGCATTATTTTGCCGTCGCTGTAAGGCATTGCAAGGGGCGGTATTTCTCCGTCTCTCCCTATTTTCAGTTCGCAGCGCGCGGGTTCAAAATCGCTTTGTGAAAATTCAGCGGCGATTCTTCCGACAACCTCTTTTAAAGACCTTGATATTCGGCTGACAAGAAACGCCGACCTTGCGCTTTCAACGCTTCGGTAGCCCTTTATTCCGTCAAGGTATTCGTTGATGTACTTATCGACCTCGCAGTTGCATTCATCTTCCGTAAGATAAGCGATTCCCTTTTTGTGTACCGAAATTATGCGTTCAAGCACATAATGGACAAGCGTACCCCTTTGGAGAACATCAAAATCGGCGGGCTGTATTTTTTTAGCCCTTAAACCGTAACGGCAGAAGAACGAAAACTTGCAGCGGTGGAATATATCAAACTTTGAAGCGGACATAGGTATATCTCTGCCGTAAAGCTCCAAAGCCGTTTCGTGTGAAATGCTTTTTTCCTTGCAATTCAACAGTTTTAAGAGGTTTTCCGTCTTATCGTAGGTATTTGTCCCCGCAAGTCCCGCTCTTACGGTTGCGGCGTCGTCCGCATTGGCATTGACATTGCCGCAAAAGCGCGCGTAAGCTGTCTTTTCGGTTTCGGGAAGATTATCCCTTGAAAGATTTTCAGGCTCGCTCAAACGCGTGCAGTTTAAATTTTCGCATATTTCGGACACAAATGCCGACGGTTCCGACTTTTCGCCCGAAACGGTATACGAATAACTGCTGATATAAATACGTTCCGACGGACAGCAAACGTTTGAATAGACAAGAAAGTTCTCGTCAATTGAATCCGCCGCCGCGTTATCCGATATTTCCAAGCCGAGTTCTATCATTTCACGGCGTTCGGAAACGGCAAATATGCCCGTGCGCACAGGTATTCTCGGAAAAACGCCCTGATTTGCGCCGAGGATAAACGCCACTTTGGGCCTTGACGGCCTTATTCGGTCTGCCGAGCCGAACGTCACCTCGTCGAGCGTTTGCGGTATTGTGCCGACGCTTGTTTCGCAAACCGCCAAATCGAGTACATCGGCAAAGCCCTGCCTTGTAACGGAGGAGCCGCCCAAACATTTAACCAGACTGTCAAG
>CAKSQT010000020.1 GCA_934486755.1 uncultured Eubacteriales bacterium
AGCGTGTATCCTCATTGGGAATTAATATGCAAATTGGGGTTCCTGTTGTTTTGCCGTTAAAAACGCCGCTTACTATTGAAAAATTATCCTTTTCCGAACGGGGGGTAGATATTTTTCCGACAGGGCGCCTTAAACTCAACTGCTCCGAAATAAAATCAAAGTCAACAGCAATCCCTGGCGCCATTCCGTCTATTACCGCGCCGATAGCCTCGCCGTGGCTTTCGCCAAAAACAGTAAATGCAACGCTGTTTCCAAAGGTATTTTTCATATTATATCACCCCGCTCAACAATTTCTTAATTTCTTCATAGTTTATTGTTTTCATTATATATTCGCCAACATTTGGAACATATATTATCGTTAGTCTATCGCCTGACATTTTTTTATCGTGCTTTATCGCCTCAAAAATAACGTCCTTATCGGCATTGAACTCACACGGTAAATTAAGTGCTTTCAATACTTTTATAAGGCGGTTTCTTACTTCATCACTGCACATCGGTAACATTCCGAGCGCTACGCACTCGCCGTGATAAAGGTTATCCATTTTATTCTGACTTTCTATCGCGTGCGCCAATGTATGCCCGAAATTCAGGATTTTGCGCAGACCGCCCTCTTTTTCATCGGCTTCCACAACCGCTTTTTTTATTTTTAACGAGCAAATTATTATTTCGTCAATATCGTCATAAGCGTTGACTTTTTCAAAAAGCTCAAACAATTCCTTATCGGAAGTAAGCGCCATTTTTACCGATTCGGCAAGTCCGTTTGAAATTTGCCTTTTCGGAAGCGTAGAAAGCGTGTTTGAGTCAATCAAAACACCCTTAGGCGGATAAAAAGCACCGACAATATTTTTGTAGCCTTCAAAATCTATTGCCACCTTGCCGCCTATCGAGGAATCAACCTGCGAAAGAACGGTGGTAGGAATATTGTAGAAGTCAACACCGCGCATATAACTTGAAGCAACAAAGCCTGCAAGGTCGCCGACAACCCCTCCGCCGACCGCAACAACACAGTCGCTTCGGGTAAATCCGTACTGTACCATTTTTGATAGCAGCATTTTGTAATTTTCAAAACATTTTGACGCTTCGCCCTGCCTTATAACAACGGTATAAGGCTCTTTGCACTGTGATGCAACCGTTTCCGAATAGCATTGCGGAACTCCGCTGTCAGTAACGATCAGCACTTTTCGGCTGAGGTTAAAAATATCCCCGACAGAATTAAGAATACCGCGCTTAATATTTATATTGTATTTCCCCGTTGATGTTGAAACAGAAATTATCATAATAACCACTCTAAATAATTATTTCTTTATCGAAACTGCCGACAATTCTAAGATTGCTACAACAGCTTTCAAGTTCTTTTATCATTTTTTTGCCTGCATCGCTGTAAATATTGCCCTCGCCCTCTGCGTAGAAATAGTAGCTCCAAATAAGTTCCTTTGTAGGTCTGCTCTTTAAAGCACGGAGGTTATACCCGTTTTTACCGATTATTGATACCGCTTTTCCGAGCGAGCCTGCTTCGTTACTTACCGTAAACAGCATTATAAACTGATTGTCGCTTGGAGACGGCGTTTTCGGAGTGCGTGAAAAAACAGCAAAACGCGTTGTGTTGTTACTGCGTTCATTTATATGCGCTTCCAGCTTTTTAAGTCCGTATTTTTGCGCGGCTTCGTCACTTCCGATAGCGGCTATATCGTGTCTTCCCGATTCCGCCACCGTTTTTGCGGCAACTGCGGTATTTACCGACTCGGTAGCTTTAAATCCGTGTTTTCTGATATATTCAGCACATTGACCGAGCGCTTGGGGATGACTGATTACCTCTTTTACCTCGTCCATAGTCGTACCCTTGACCGCAAGCAGATTTTGCACTATTTCAATATCATAAACGCCGTTAATGTAAAGCGAGCCGAAAAACGTAAGGTCCATAACCTGACCGACATCGCCGTTGTAGCTGTTTTCGATGGGCAGTATAACGCAGTCGCACTCACCGCTCACAACGGATTTGTAAGCCGATTTAAAATCACCGTAGGAAATTGCGGAAGCGTCGGGAAAAATTCTGTTTGCCGCAATATTTGCGAACGCTCCCTCAACGCCGCTGTACGCCACCCGCATACCTTCAAGCAAACGGTGCTGAAAATTCTTTGACAGCTCCATATTATAGCGCAAAAAATTTATGTAGTAAGAGCGAAGTTCATCACTCTCAATCAATGTTGAATTTTTCGCTATTACCGCTTCTTCGCGCGACGCGTCAAATACCTGCAAACCGTGTTCTTTTTTATAGGCGGCTACTTCCTTTACAGCATTCATACGTTTGCAAAAAAGCTCTGCCATTTTCTTATCAACCTGATTAATTGTATTCCTTGCTTTTTCAAGTCCTGTCATTAAATTCTCTCCTCAATTAGCTTTTTAAACGCGGGTAAAGACCTTTTTATCTGCTCCGCAGAAACGCAGTATGAAATTCTGACATACCCTTCCACTCCGAAATCATCACTTGGAACAAGCAGTAATTCATATTTTTTAGCCCTCTCGCAAAACGCCACCGCATTCGGTTCGGGTGATTTTACAAACAAGTAAAATGCTCCGTCGGGTCGGATTGCCGAATAACCGTAATCTTTAAGCGCCGTATAAAGCAGGTCTCTGTTGGCTTTATAAGCCGAAATATCCGACGTTATATCAACGCATTCTTTTATAGTATATTGCATAAGGCTCGGCGCACATACAAATCCCAACGATCTGCCTGCCCCCGCAACCGCCGCGGATATATCGGAAGAAGCGTCGGCGTTCGGCGAAACGAATATATAACCTATTCGTTCACCCGGAAGTGACAGCGACTTGCTGTAAGAATAACAAACGATCGTATTGTGATAGAATTTAGGAATATACGGCACATCTAAACCGTAAGAAAGTTCGCGGTAAGGCTCGTCGGCAATAATAAATATTTCGGTGCCGTATTCTTTTTCCTTTTCCGATAGTATTTTGGAAAGTTTTTTAATATCGTCCTCGGGAAATACCGCACCGCTCGGATTATTCGGCGAATTGATAATTATTGCTTTTGTTTTATTGTTGATTGCGGCATTTAAGGCTTCAAAATCAATTTGGAAATCGCTCTGCCTGCACTTTACGACAACGGGAATTGCACCGCAATTTTCCGTAAACACTTTGTATTCGGGGAAAAACGGAGCTAAAATTATTACCTCGTCTTCGGGATTAGCAACAGCTTTAAGCGTAATTGTCAGCGAAGCGGCGGCGCCGCAGGTAATGTAGATATTCTCAGGCTTTGCCGCAACCGAAAACCTGCGGTTGATACTTTCGGCAATTTTTGATTTAACGGAATAGTCTCCCGAAGCCGAAGTATACCCGTGTATTGATACCGCGTCATTATTCTTCAAAAACGATATAATAGTTTCGTTCACCTTATCAGGACACGGGATACTCGGATTGCCGAGACTGAAATCGAAAACGTTCTCTTCACCTATTTCGGCTTTACGTTTTTTGCCGTATTCAAATATTTCACGTATAATTGAGCTTTTTTTGCCTAACCTTTCCATATTTGCGTTTATCAAAGTAACACCCCGTTTAAAAGACAGATACACAAAATAAAAGCCCGCAATCCGTACACCACAAAAGAGCATAACGACTGCGGGCTGACCATACGTATTAAAATTCTCGGAACGATTAAATAACCGAATCATTTAAGGCGCACAGACAGTCCGTATTAAAATAATAAAATCGAAAATATGAATATCCGAACATAAATGCGCCCTCCTTTGTGAATTAACAGTATGATTTTACAACGTTTTTCACGGTTTGTCAACCGTTTTTAACAAGAGATTTCAGTTTTCTTAACACTCTACCTGAAAAGTTGCGGGTTTTAAAATATAAACGTCTGACGGGAAGCATATTATTCCAAAAAGCAACGTACCTTTTATACTTGGCAGAGTCACATTCAACTCTGACATTTTTTCTTATAAACGCTTTCGCAACCGCAACTATTTGGTCAGACTCTATTCCGGGCTCGGTCACGACCTGAGCGTCACCAAGCATAGTATAAACGCCGTCGTTCACAGCTACAATTCTGTGAAGAACGTATTTACCGTTCCTGCGCACATATAACGGAACATCATTAACTTTCAGAGCATTAACATCAGCCTTTACAAGCACCACCTGATCGCGGCGATCCTTTAAAAACGGCGACATACTGTTTCCCGTAACGGTTAAAATAACCTCGCTGCCGTTTTCAATGCATTGTGTTATAACAGGCGAAAGCTCTTTCATTGAAAGGCTTACGGACTTTACCATTATGCAAGTAGATCCTTTTCTTTTAAAGTATCAACAAAAGCCTTGACATCCTTTTCGGCAGTTTGCCTGTCAACCTCGTACTCTGCAAGAATAGCATCAACCAATTCTTCTTCACTCTTGTTCTCCGACAGCTTATCCCAAATAAACTCTCCTGTTTCATTAAGAGTAATTAGTCCCCTGAAATCAATCGTCTGAGCGCCGACGGGTACGACAACGCACTCATTGCCGAGCTTGCTTTTAATAAATCCTTCTTTAATTTTCACTTTTTATGACCACCTTTTAGTTTTTATTCTCTGATAATTTTATTATATACGGTTTCAACCGCTTCATCACTTATGTTGCACTTTAATCGGTAAACAGGAATTTTATTATCGTATATTCTATTAATAAACTCAACTGTTTTAATTCCTATATCGCCGTCATAAAACGGGTTCGGCAACTGCCTTGACAGATTAAGCACACTGTCGGAAACAGACATTTCCTCAATTTCATTGACTTCGCCGCGCTCCACAAAAACTATTGCTTTTAACGGCTCGCGGGTGTTGATGTTAAGATCGGTCTTGCCGCTCCAAGGCGTACCGTAGATATAAGCACCGTTTTCAGTAAAACGAACAGCGGGTTTATCATCGTTGACTATAACCACGTCGTCGCCGAATTTCTTTTTCCAAAGCGAAACGTGCGTTGATTTACCCGTTCCTGGGTCGGCGGAAAAAACAATTCCCTGATGCTTATAAGCCATTGCAGAGCTATGCAAAACAGTTCCGCCGAGATATGTAAGACGGTTTGCAAACATAAAACCCGTAAAAAGATATTCAAGGTCAGTTATCGAGAGTCCCCTATACGTAGCTCCTTTTTTAAACACAACGGTAACGTCTGAGTAATCGTCATTATAATAAAAAGCGTAAGGTATATTCCCCGTAGCGGAAGATTTTATATATCTGCAAAGCCTGCCGTCATCAAGGCGCAAAACAGACGAGCTTTTTATTTTTTGAACGACTTCTCCCTTCGGTTCGGCAATTGCTTCGCAAATCACGGTTTTCAGCACCATATCAGGTTTGTCCGTAGATTCGTAAACATATTCTGAATATCTGCGGTCAAAAAAATCCTTATCGCCGCTTTCAACGTTTATCAAAATATCTGCTACACGAATTGTTTTCATAATTCACCGACTTTACTTTGAAATTCTTGCATTTAAACATTTATCCTCATTATATCAAATATTGATTAATAAGTCTATAAATATTGATAATTTTTTTGATGTATGTTAAAATTACATCATTGCGGCGAGCATTAATGTTTCTTCAATCTGTTCATAAATCTTCGGTGCATCCGAAATTGGGAGCGGGTTGGTTCCTCTGCCTAATTCAAAGGTAAACCCTGGGCGGTCGAATTCGCTTATAAACCAATCTTTAAATCCTCCGCCTACCGCGGTCCCCGTCGGCACATCTAGCGCATATCCCGAGGTTGTTGCAAAAATTTCCGCCATACGCTTGCTTCGCGGGGGTATTTTATCGCCGTAATTCCAATAGATTACCTCACCCTGCGTATGCAATGCTACGACGTGCCGTATTTTTACTGTTCGGCACAGCTCGGTGAGCGCCAATGTTTCAGGTTCGCTTTCGGGTTTATAACCGCCGAATTTTGTCGGTCCCGGACCGTATATACCGTTGTTGCGTTCAATTTCACGCAAATCTTGCCAGCCTGCCGAAAAATTGTGGTTGATGTCAACCCCGCGCAAATTGGCATTCCAGTGTGTAAAGTCGTTTTTGCACAGCTTGGCTACCGAATTGCCGAGCGCGCCGCAGCCGTATACCCCCTCTTTTGCAATATCACAGCCGTCGGGATTGACGCAGGGTACAAATATAACTCCTCTGCCGTACATTGCGCGTATCGCGTTTAATCCTGCCACTGACGTATCGTTTGACATAGCGGAACATAATTTTTCAATAAAGTACAGCAAGATGACCGAAGTAATGCGCTCGCTGCCGTGAAACGCCGCCGTAATAAGCGAAAACTCACTTGCTTGACCGAGTTTTATTGCGGTGATTTCCCTGCCTGCACAGCTTGTTCCAATTGATTTTACATTAAGTATCGGATAGGCCTCGCGAAGCCGCGATATAATTTTTTTCCTTTCCAAATAATTATAATCCTCAAATCTTACAATGTTTTCCAATACTTTCACTCCGTTTTTTCTATACTATTAAAAATATATTTACAGAAGGTGCCAAAAATGAATTTAAAAGAAAAACAGTTAGAATCCGAGTATCTTTACAAAGGAAGAATTATAAATCTGAGACGCGACAAAGCCGAATTACCAAACGGTGCCGTCGCTCTGAGAGAGGTTGTTGAACATCCTGGTGGCGTATGCGTAGCCGCAATTACCGAAAATGACGAAGTGCTTCTTGTTAAGCAATTTCGCTACCCGTATTCCGAGGAAATCCTTGAAATACCTGCGGGAAAACGCGACAAGGGCGGTGAGATTCCTCTTGAATGTGGAAAACGCGAGCTAAAAGAGGAAACGGGAGCTTCTGCTGAGGAATTTATACCGCTTGGCGAACTGTATCCTTCGCCTGGTTATTGCGGAGAGGTTATTTGGATGTATGCCGCCAAAGGCTTGACCTACGGCGAACAAAATACTGATGAAGACGAATTTCTTGATGTAATAAAAATGCCGTTAGAAAAAGTTGTTGAACTTATTATCAACGGAGAGATTAAAGACGCCAAAACACAAGCGGCAGTCTTAAAACTTAAATATCTTAAAGATAACGGCAAAATATAAAGCGCCGTTATTCGCATATATCGCAAAGTTCAAATTTCAATATTTCACACAGCTTATTTAAAGGAACTTCAACCTGATAACCTATTTTCCCCGCGCTGAAAAATATTGCTTCAAACCCTTTTGCGGAAACGTCTATTACCGTTTTGAACTGTTTTTTCATACCAATCGGCGAGCAACCTCCGTGAATATACCCTGTAAGCGGGAGCAATTCTTTTGATTTTATCATTTCTATGCTCTTTTCACCGACGGATCTTGCGGCTTTTTTCAGATTTAAGTTTTTGTTCACAGGAACCAAAAACACATAATGATTTTTACTTGCGCCTAATGTTACCAAGGTTTTAAAAACTTGATTTTGGTCTTGGCTGAGTACAGCCGCCACCTCTTCCCCGCTGATTGCGTCTGTTTCATAATAGTAATGACCGACATACGGTATGTGTTTTTGGTCAAGCAAACGCATAACATTTGTTTTTTCTTTATTGTTTTTCATAATAAAACTCTTTTCTACAATAACCTTACAGTCTTGTCGCTGTGTCCTGACTTGATTTTTATTTATCTGTGCGACTCGACAGCTCAAACAAAGTCAAAATGTAATAAGTAAAAGAATCCTCACCCTTACGTGTGAGGATTCTTTGGTGGGGACAGAGGGGTTCGAACCCGCGACCTCACGCATGTGAAGCGTGCGCTCTAACCAGCTGAGCTATGCCCCCATGCAATATATTATAACTCTGCCGCTTTAAAATTTCAATAGCAAAAGCACGAAAGGTTTTTTCTTTCGTGCTTTTTACTTGCCCAAAACTATCAAACTAACCTATTTGCTTAGATATATTGAATTTTTACCTTTACCTCGTTTTTAGCGGTCAATGCAACCGATTTTACGACCCTGTCACAATTTTCAACAATATCGTTCACTATTTTATCTTCAATTTCGCGGCGGATATATGAGCGCAACTGCCTTGCTCCCTGCTTTGCACCGACTGATTTTTCAGCGAGATATTCACATACGCTTCTGTCATACGTAAGGCTGATATTCTTTTGTGACAAAGCGTCTTTAAGCTCGTCAAGCATAAGCGCCGCTATATTGGTCAACGATTCTTTATCAAGCGGCGAGAAAACAACAATCTCATCAACACGCGCCAAAAATTCGGGACGTAAAAATTCTTCAAGCGCCTTTAAAGCCTTTTCCTTGCTTGCCTCCGACACCGTTTTTCCGAAACCTAACAGATTTTCACTACGGTCGCTGCCCGCATTAGAAGTCATAACTATAATGGTGTTTTCAAAATTTACAACTCTGCCCTGAGCGTCGGTTATTCTGCCGTCATCAAGGATTTGCAGTAAAATATTCAAGACGTCGGGATGAGCCTTTTCAATTTCATCAAAAAGAACAACGGAGTATGGCTTTCTGCGAACCTTTTCGGTAAGCTGACCTGCTTCATCGTAGCCAACATATCCGGGAGGCGCGCCTATCAAACGCGACACTGAATGTTTTTCCATAAATTCCGACATATCAAGACGCACCATTGTTTCAGGCGTATCAAAGAGCTGTTCAGACAAAACCTTTACAAGTTGAGTTTTGCCGACACCAGTAGGACCGACAAAAATAAATGACGCAGGACGGCGAACAGCACTTGTTTGAACCCTTGAACGTTTTACAGCGGCGGCAACCGCATGAGTAGCTTGATTTTGTCCTATTATATGCTTGTTAAGCTCTGATTCAAGGGTTGAAAGTTTTTTAAGATCGCTTTCCTGCACTTTTGATGCGGGAATACCCGTCCAAAGCTCAATAACCTTTGCGAGATCGCCGTCGGTCACGGTATTATTCGACGCAGGACCGTAAAGCTCGGCGGCTTGATTTTTATATTTTTCAAGTTCGGATTTGATTAATGCCTGCTTTTCATAATCAGGATTTTCTACATCGGATTCAAGCGTTTCAAGTTCCACAGAGCATTCCGCAATTTTTTTATTTGCGGTATAAAGCTCGTCTATCGCCTTATTGGCAAGGCTTGCGCAAGCACACGCTTCGTCTAACAGATCAATAGCTTTATCAGGCAAATAACGGTCTGTAACATATCTTTCGGAAAGAGTAACAGCCTTAGTCAAAACTTCGTCAGGAATTACTACGTTATGATAACCCTCGTAATAACTCTTGATTCCCCTTAAAACATCAACGGCTTCACCGATTGACGGTTCCTCTATTGTTACAGGCTGAAATCTTCTTTCAAGAGCCGCGTCTTTTTCAATGTATTTTCTGTACTCCTTAAACGTTGTGGCGCCTATAACCTGAATTTCACCGCGCGAAAGTGCGGGTTTCAGTATATTTGCGGCGTTCATAGAACCCTCTGCGGAATCTCCCGCTCCGACAAGATTATGAATTTCGTCTATAAATAGTATTATATTGCCTGCGTCCTTTACTTCGTCTATAAGACCTTTGACGCGGCTTTCAAACTGTCCCCTGAATTGGGTTCCTGCGACAAGACCTGTTAAATCAAGCAAAAATATTTCTTTATCAAGCAACCTTGCGGGAGCATTGCCCGTAGCAATTTTTAAAGCAAGTCCCTCAGCGATGGCGGTTTTGCCCACGCCTGGCTCGCCGATAAGGCACGGATTATTTTTTGTACGGCGCGACAGTATCTGTATAGTGCGATACAGTTCTTTTTCTCTGCCGACTATCGCGTCAAGCTTTCCGTATCTTGCGCGCTCGGTGAGATTAGTGCAATACTGCTCCATAAAACGCTTGCGCTTTTTCTTCGGTTTTGATTCCTTTTCCTTTGCGGTTTCCTTAGTTTCTTCATTCTTTGAACCGCCGTTTCCCTGAAAACTTCCGATAATCTTACTTATAAACGGCATAGCGGGAGCAGTACCAAGGTCAAAAGTATCATCGTTTAAGTCAGAGTCGCTTATATCGTCGCCGCTCAAAGACATTATATCCATAAACTGGTCGCTCATTTGCTCTATATCTTCATCGGAAATATTCATTTTTTTCAGCATATCGTCTATGGGTTTTATACCGAGTTCCTTTGCGCACACAAGGCAAAGTCCCTCAGGCTCGGCGTTTGAGTTAGAAACATCAGACATAAACACAACTGCCGGGCGTTTTTTACATTTTGAACAAAGTTTCATTTATCAGATTTCCTCCAAAATAATTATATGACTTTATTAAACAAGCAAAGTTTAGAAAACAGATATGAATTGTCGGTGATTTCTTTATTGAATATTAAAAACCCGTTTTCATTAAACGAAAGAATTAAAGAAATAATCATACAGAACAGAATTGCTATTATTATTCCCTTTGCAATTCCGAAAACACCGCCCAAAATCCTGTTGAGTTTGCCGACAATACTGAATGAAAACAGTTTATTTAAAAGCCTTGCCGCCAACCGCACAAGTATCATAGCGACTATCAGAATTATCACAGAATAAAGCAGTCCCAAGAGGTGTGAAATGACGGGTTTGATTGCGTTTTGAGAAGTTGCCTTCACAGCATTCTCCGAACCGCTTGTTATTTCCTGCGATATATTTTGAGACAGTTTATCCCTTGATAAACCTATGCTATCCGCATTATTCTTAACAAATTCAGGGAGAGAGTTCCAAGTGCTGTCGATTATGCTCTCTGCGGTAGTTCCCGCCTCATCGGAAACGGATGAAACTATTTTCGGCTCCAAGAATTTATCATAGGTCATTTCGGCCAACGGCGTACTCACGGTAAACGCCAGCCAAACGGCCGCCAAAAAACCGACAAGTTCAACCGCCGAACGCACAAATCCCCTTTTTGCCGAAAGAAGTGCGGTAACCGCGATTATAGCCAATATTATCAAATCAAGTAAAATGTTCATTTTGACACTTCCTCGAACTGTATTTTTTCAATGCTGTTATCGGAAGCGATTACGGCACTGTATGTACCCGTAGGCACTATACGCACCGCACCGAATCCGCATTCGGATTTTCTTGCGGTATTACCGCTGTTATCAAGCAAAAATGCCTCGGTATCGCTCACACAGTATATCCTGCCGCCTGATATTTGAATATCTGTTATTTGCCTGTTATAGGAAAATTCGCCTTTTCGATCGCCTCTAACTGAAAAAACGGCAATACGGTTGTCGCTTGGGTCATTATCGCGGTTGAAAACAACAACATAACCGCCCGAACCGACTCTTAACATTGAGGCTGAATACTCGTTGCTATACGTTTTCTTTTTATAATGCGACCAGCTTATAAATTCAAACTGATTTTTCGTAACGACAGCTATACCTGAATTATATGTATTATCAATACTATACACTACCGTATCGTCAAAAGTCTCGCTGTAAACGGGGGTTGCAGAATCATATTCCAAAACATACAAATTTGATTTAAACTTGCCGCCGTCTGCATTCAAAGTAGATACGGCAAGTTTTTTGCCGTTCGGCGACAATGCGAGACCGTTTACCATATCGGTCGAGGAATACCACTCATAAAGCAACTTTCCGTTTTTATTATAAACGCTTACGGTTGCGGCATTTGTATCGGATTCAGTTGCTATCGCGTAGGTGCCGTTTCTTGCAATATCGGCAGTGATAATAGCGTAATCCGTAGTAATTGTTTTTATCTGCGAACGCAAGTTGTATACAGCCGCCGACTTTGAGCCCTGATCGTAAATCAAAGACCGCGTCGGAGAGGTTTGCAGCATTGGATTTTCGTAACCGTGCGTATATGAAAAAATCTTTTTCCCTGACGAGGAAAATGCGTTAATACAGGTGTCGGACAATAAATAGTAATATGTACCACGCGAAACGGTATTAAGTGTTTCTGTGCCGTCTAAGCTTTGCGGATATGAGCCAGAGCCTAATACAACCGTAGCATTTCCGAATGTTTCAATTATTCCCGTAGGCAGAACTACCTCCAAGATTATTAAAATTACAGCCGCAAGCGATAACCCTATAAGCACAATTTTCATTTTGCGTTTTTGTTCGAGTTTTTTGCCTTTAACTACCTTCATTTCCGAAGTATGCGCTGGCTTTTTCGGAAAATCGGAGGTCATTTTTATATCCTCCGCAATGCGGTCTTTTTGCAAACGGGATTTCTTTATACGCTTAGGACCCGCCTTAATCCTGTTAATACGTTTTTTCTTATACTCAGGCACAGTATCACCTACCTTTACTCATCAGTATAAAACTTTATATAGAAACAATCCTTGGGGAGGTGCGGTTATACCAGCAAGCGAGCGGTCGCCGCTATTAAAAATTCGGTTAATATCCGAAATATTAATCTTGCCGTCCGAAACGCCGACAGCAGTGCCGACAATTATGCGAACCATATTATACAAAAATCCGTCCGCCGTTATTTCAAAAAGCAACATATCGCCGTCCCTGACACAGGAACAGTTTTGAACCGTCCTTACCGTGTCGGTCACACTACGACCTGAGGACGAAAATCCAGAAAAATCGTGCGTACCGATTATTTCTCGGCAAAACGAATTGATTTTATCAAGATCCAAACCGCGCCCGATTTGCCACACGTATCTCATTATAAACGGATCGGGCACACAACTGTTTAATATTTTGTAAACATAGGTTTTGCCCTTTGAAGAATACCGCGCGTGAAAATCTCTATCAACTTCTTTGCAGGAAAGTACCGCTATGCTTTTCGGCAAAAGTGAATTTAGTCCTTTTACAAATGCCCGTGTCGGTACTCTGCCGTCGCAATCAAAGTGACAACAAAACATTTTGGCGTGAACGCCTGCGTCGGTTCGGCTGCATCCCGTCACATCAGGACGAACCCCGAGCATATCTTCAAGTGAATTTTGCAAGGTTTCCTGCACGGTAATACCGTTGGGCTGAACCTGCCAGCCGTGAAAATCGGTACCGTCATAAGAAATTGTAAGCAACATCCGTTTCATAAATTCACCTGAAAACAAAATTTAATACGATTACCGCCGTACAGTACAACAAAGTCGAAGCGCTAATGACATAATCGCGGCCGCCGAGCTTCATTTGTTTCATACGGGTTCGCCCCTCTCCGCCGTTGTAACAGCGGCACTCCATAGCTTCGGCAAGCTCATAAGCGCGGCGTACCGAAGATATTAAAAGCGGAATAAGTATTGGTATAAGCGCTTTTACACGTTCAGAAAGACTCCCATTTTCAAGGTCGGCTCCCCTTGCTTTCTGTGCGTTCATAATTTTTTCCGTTTCCTCAATAAGCGTAGGAATAAAACGCAAAGCTATCGTCATCATCATAGCAAGGGTATGCACGGCGTTTTTCAGCCCGATAAACCTGAGCGGGCTTAATAAACGTTCTATTGCGTCGGTCAAGTCGTTCGGCGTAGTAGTATATGTCAAAACGGAACTTACAAATATTAGCAGCACAATTCGCGAAGCCATAAACAAAGCTCTGTAAACGCCGCCCGTAGTTATACTTAATCGCCAAAACGAAACCAGAGTTTTGCCCTCGTCTCCGTAAAATACGTTTATTACGGCGGTAAAAACGATTACAGGCAAAATAGCTTTAATATTTTTCAAAAAGTTTTTGAAAGGAACCCCCGAAATTATCATAATTGCAATTATAAACAATGCTGAAAATAACAGCGAAAATGCATTTTTTGAAACAAAGATAAACACCAATATCAAAATCATCAGTATTATCTTTATTCTTGGGTCGGCGCGGTGAATTACAGAAGAGCCCGAATAGTACTGACCGAATGTTATATCTTTAAGCATTGCGGCCACCTGCCTTATACTCTTTAATTGAATTTACAGCCGTTTCGACATCAAATACACCGCCGCATTTAAGTCCTTTTAACTTTAATTCGTCAAAAACTCTTGTAACAATCGGCGTGTTAAGACCTATTTTTCTGAGCCTGTCACCGTTTGAAAACACATTTTCAACTGTATCAAACATTTCAAGTTTCCCGTTATTCAGAACCAAAATTCTATCTGCAAGAACAGCCATATCTTCCATACTGTGCGATACTATCAGAATAGTTGCTCCTGTTGCGCTGCGGTAATCGTTTATTATTTTAATAACGTTTTCCCTGCCGACAGGGTCTAAACCCGCGGTAGGTTCATCGAAAATTATTATTTTCGGGCGCATAGCCAAAACGCCCGCAATAGCAACACGACGTTTTTCGCCGCCTGAAAGGTCAAACGGAGATTTTTCAAGATATTCGTCTTTAACGCCGATCATACGGCAGGTATCGCGCACTACTGAGTCAAGTTCGGCGTCCTTAACGCCCATATTTTTTGGTCCGAAAGCAATATCGGCATAGACTGTTTCCTCAAACAGCTGATATTCGGGATATTGGAAGACGAGTCCTATATCGGAGCGTATTTTACGTATTTCCTTCGGATTTTCCCAAATATCCTTATCATTGAACAGCCCCTCGCCGAATGTCGGTTTGAGCAGACCGTTCAAATGCTGAACCAGAGTAGATTTTCCCGAACCCGTATGACCTATGATACCTACTATCTCGCCTTTTTCAATACAAAAATTTATATCCTTTATTGCGTCATTGATAAACGCCGAATTACTGTCGTAAGAATGTGTTAAGTTTTTAACCTCTAAAATGGGCAAAATCAATACCCCTCCAAATGAAGTGCCTTTGAAATTTCGTCGGCGGTTTCCTTTATTGAAATTACATCGGTTTTAACATCAAAACCGTTTTGTTTTAATTGATACAAAAGTTCAGTTGTTTGCGGAACATCAAGACCGACGGATTTAAGCATCTTTACATCCGAAAAAATGCTTTTGGGGTCGGAATCGGCTATTATTTTGCCGTCGTTCATAACAATTACCCTATCTGCATTTTCGGCTTCTTCCATATAGTGCGTAATAAGCACTATTGTAATTCCCTTTTCGCGGTTTAACCGCAATACTGTGTTAATTATTTCAGCTCTGCCTTTTGGGTCAAGCATAGCGGTCGGCTCGTCAAGGACAAGACATTCAGGCTGCATAGCAATAATACCCGCTATTGCTATACGCTGTTTCTGACCGCCTGATAAATGATGCGGTGTTGACCTGCGAAAATCATACATATCGACGTCACGCAGCGCCTCATCAACGCGTTTTCTGATTTCGGACGGTTCTATGCCGAGATTTTCGGGTCCGAAAGCAACATCTTCCTCAACGATTGACGCAACCAACTGATTGTCGGGATTCTGAAAAACCATACCGACCTTGCGCTTTATTTCAATGTCGGTATCCTCATTTTTGGTGTTGATACCGTCCACAAATACGTCGCCCGATGTCGGTTTATTCAACCCGTTAAGCAGTTTCGCAAAGGTTGATTTCCCCGAGCCGTTATGACCGAGAATAACCGTAAAGCTGCCGCGCTCAATACTTAAATTAATGCCTTTGAGGACGGAATGGCTAACCCCGTCCTCGCTGTATTCATACGTAACGTCTTTAACATCAATAATACTGTTCATTATACCTTTTTCCATACTGTTGTATTTCCGCAAGGCATAACAATGCCTTTGTCGGTGACTAGCAGACCGATTTCATCTGTGGATACGTCGCCGCCGCGCCCGCAAACAACATATTTTTTTACCATATAGTTTAGAATTGACGGAGATATACCTGCGGTATAAGAATTAAGCAGGAAGAAACAGGCGTTGTCAGACAAAAGTTTACCCGTTTCCGACAAGAGTTCAGCTAATTGCTGATCCAATTTCCATACTTCTCCGTTCGGTCCTCTGCCGTAGGACGGAGGATCCATAATTATCGCGTCATAATGATTGCCGCGGCGTATTTCGCGTTTAACAAACTTCAAGCAATCGTCTACCAGCCAACGCACGCTTCGGTTTTCAAGACCCGAAACAGCGGCATTCTCTTTCGCCCACTGCACCATACCCTTCGAGGCGTCCACGTGCGTTACGGCGGCTCCTGCGTTTAAACAAGCCAAGGTTGCGCCGCCCGTATAGGCAAAAAGATTAAGCACTTTAAGTTCTCGGCCTGCTTCTCTTATCAGTTTGTCCGCAAGCGACCAATTAACTGCCTGTTCAGGAAAAAGCCCCGTGTGTTTAAAGCCCATAGGTTTAAGACGGAAAACAAGACCGTTATAAGAAATACTCCAAACATCTGGGACGGGTTTTAACTTTTCCCAATACCCGCCGCCGTTTTGCGAACGGTGATATACCGCGTGAGCGCTGTTCCAGCGCTTATCACTGCGGGAACCCGACCAAATTATTTGCGGGTCGGGTCTGATAAGTATTATATCACCCCAACGTTCAAGTCTTTCTCCGCTGTCGGCATCAATTAATTCGTAATCGTTAAATCCGATAACTTTTCTCATTTAGCTTTTCCTTCGATTACAGCTGCTACCTGCTTTGCAATCTTCTTGATTTCCGCAATATTTTCGCCTTCAAGCATAACACGAATCAGCGGTTCTGTACCCGAAGCGCGGACAAGTATTCTGCCCCTGTCGCCCAATGCGTCCGACGCGTCGGAAATTGCCTTTTTTATATCTTCGTCAGTATTAAGCATTGCTTTTAATTCGGGAGTTGCTGAAATGTTTTTAAGCGTCTGCGGCAGTACCGTCATTACAGAAGCTGTTTCGGAAGCAGATTTTCCGCTCTTAGCAAGTATTGAAGCAAACACGGCGCCCGAAAGCTGACCGTCACCCGTTGTGGCATACTTTTTAAATATTATATGTCCCGACTGCTCGCCGCCGATTTTATAATCGTGCTTAACCATCTGTTCAAGAACATAGCGGTCTCCGACCTTGGTTTCAATTACTTCAATGCCGTTTTCCTTAGCAAAGAGCTTGAATCCCATATTTGTCATTACGGTGACTACCGCTGCATCATCCGTTAGGGTTCCGTTGCGTTTCATATCAAGCGCGAATACCGCAATCAGCCTATCGCCGTCAATCAATTTGCCGTTTTCATCAACGGCAAGACAGCGGTCTGAATCGCCGTCAAAAGCAAGACCCAAATCAACATCGTGACCGTTTACATAATCAATAAGGTCGTCCATGTGCGTTGAACCGCAATTCAGATTAATATTAACGCCGTTAGGATTATCGTGCATCATATAACATTCCGCGCCGAGTTTTTTAAAGAGCTTTTCAGCAGTATAGGAGGCACAGCCGTTAGCGCAGTCGATTGCAATTTTCATACCTGTCAGATCAGCATTTACCGACTCAACAATGTGGTCAATATAATTATCTATCAAATCATAGCGGTGGAAAACGCTGCCGACATCTCCGCCTGTCGGGAATGAAATCGGACTCATATCGTCAAGCACAAGGCTTTCAATTTCTTCTTCAAGCGAATCGGGCAATTTATATCCGTTTCCGTCAAAAATCTTTATACCGTTGTATTCACAGGGATTATGTGACGCAGAAATCATTATTCCCGCGTCTGCATCGCGTTCCTTAACAAGATAAGCAATAGCGGGTGTGGGAACGAAACCGACCAAAACAACGTCCGCTCCCACAGAGCAAAGACCTGCCGCCAACGCCATTTCAAGCATATTTGACGATACCCTCGTATCCTTGCCGATAAGTACGACAGGCTTTTCTGTCGTCTTCTCGGTCAAAACATACGCCGCCGCGCGCCCGATATTGGTCGCAAGCTCACACGTAAGTTCTTTGTTGGCAATTCCTCTTGCCCCGTCTGTACCGAATAATCTACCCATTTTCAAAACCCTTTCTGTTTTTTATAAAATTGTTTGTTGTATAGAATTGTTATACGGAATATCCAAATGCTGATATGCCGCCTGCGTTACGCAGCGGCCGCGAGCCGTTCTGGTGAGAAAGCCTATTTGCATTAAATACGGCTCATAAACATCCTCAATCGTGACGGCTTCCTCTCCGAGCGCCGCGGCAAGCGTATCAAGACCGACAGGACCGCCGTTATAATTTGAAATAATAGTATTTAACATTTTTCGGTCAAAATCGTCAAGGCCCAACTCGTCAATCTCAAAGCGTGAAAGCGCCGCTCTCGCAACCTTTTCGTCTATCGCGCCGTCAAATTCGACCTCCGCTATATCGCGCACACGCTTTAAAAGACGATTTGCGATACGCGGGGTTCCGCGCGAACGGGAAGCAATTTCAAGCGCGCCGTTTTTGTCTATCTCTATACCGAGAATCCCCGCCGATCTTCCCACTATCAAGGCAAGCTGTTCGGGAGTGTATAGTTCAAGTCTTAACAAAACTCCGAATCGGTCCCTGAGCGGCGCGGTAAGCTGACCCGAACGCGTAGTAGCGCCAACAAGCGTAAAATGCGGAACATCTAACCTAATAGAACGCGCCGAAGGTCCTTTGCCGAGTATAATATCAAGCGAAAAATCTTCCATGGCGGGATAAAGTATCTCTTCAACGTTTCTCGGCAAACGGTGTATCTCGTCTATAAATAAAACGTCACCCTCATTAAGCGATGTGAGTATAGCAACCAAATCGCCCTGCTTTTCTATTGCAGGACCCGAGGTCACCCTAAGGTTTACTCCCATTTCTTTTGCGATAATGCCTGAGAGCGTTGTTTTTCCAAGTCCGGGAGGTCCGTACAAAAGCACGTGGTCAAGCGTTTCGTGACGTCCGAGCGCGGCTTTGATATATATGCTTAAATTATCCTTTGCCTTGTCCTGACCGATATAATCCGCAAGCGATTTAGGTCTGAGTGACAGTTCGGTATCGTCCTGTGAAAAATCGTATTCAGGAGAAACGATTCTGTTTTCAAAATCCATTTCCTGTTCTATCAAATTTTATAACCTCCCCGCAAGCGTTTTTAATGCCGCTTTAATCATATCTTCAACACCCATTGAACCGTCAAGTCGGCTTACGGCAGACGCCGCCTCCCCCTGCGAGTATCCGAGAGACACAAGCGCCGCAACGGCTTCGCCCGTGTTTCCGACAGGCGCCGCGGAGCCCGATACACCCGTAACATTCGCAGAAACCGTACCGACGGCGACTTTATCTCGCAATTCAAGCACTATTCGCTGCGCAAGTTTAATACCGACGCCCGACGCCCTTGTCAGCATTTTTGCATCGCCTGCGGCTATATACATAGAAAGGTTTTCGGGTGTAAATTCAGAAAGAATTGCAATTCCTATTTTTGCCCCAACACCGTTGACCGAGGTTATCAGTTTAAAGGCGTTAAGCTCGTCCGAACCAAAAAATCCGTATAAATCCAATGCGTCCTCCCTTACGGAAAGATAAGTATGTAAAAACACATCAGAACCGTTTGACGGTAGCTTTGAAAGCGTGTTTTTGGTTATACTGCACCGAAAACCGACGCCGCCGCATTCAACAACAGCAAAGCTATTATCCTTATAAATCAATTTACCGTTTAACGAAGAAATCATCTCGCGGTTACCTCCCTGCGACTGAATAAGCTGCCCGAATAATGGCCGTGGCAAATGGCAAGCGCAAGCGCGTCGGCAGTATCGTCAGGTTTCGGGATCGAATTAAGGTTTAAAAGATTTTTAACCATTTCCATAACCTGACGCTTTTCGGCTTTTCCATAGCCCGTAACCGACTGCTTTACCTGCAACGGCGTATATTCAAAGACTTCAACACCGCATTTTTCCGCCGCAAGAAGAATTACTCCCCTTGCCTGCGCAACGTCGATTGCGGTGGTTGTGTTAGTATTAAAATACAGGCGTTCAATCGACAAATGATCGGGTCTGTATTTTTCTATTAAGGTGATCATATCGTCGTATATATCCTGTAATCTGCGCGAAAACCGAGTTCCAGCTTTTGTGGTAACGGCACCGTACCCGACAACCGAAAAGCGGTTTGCGTTATAATCGACAAAACCGTATCCTACAATCGCATATCCGGGATCAATACCTAAAATCCGCATTGCCGTTACCTCCAATCAACACGCAACAAAACAGACAAGGATATTATAACATATTAGCTGATAAACGGCAACATTTTTATATGCTGTACGATACAAAAATTCAAATATGACGAAAATCGAGAAAAACAGAGCAAAGCAGAGAAAAACGGAGGTTTACAGAGTAATTTTATGCACGATTTTATATTTCGCAGAAAAATATACAAAATTCGCAAAATATACTTGACAATTTGCGCAATTAGCTGTATATTCATAACTTAGATAAGCACGTAAAATTTTAAAATTGAATATGTCGGTTTATCAAAGCATCTGTGTTGAGAGCGTTTTCAGATTTTATGCCGTAGTTTCCGAAAAAACAAATTCGAGAAAACTATGAAAAACCCTTTGTTCAGGGCATTTTACGAAGAAAACGCGGGTATCGCACAGGGTAATCTCCGCTATTTGGAGAAAAACAGTTTATTCTTGTGTCGGCACTTAGTGTTGAACAAAGGGGGATGCTTTATGGAAAAAGAAAATATTGTAGAGCTTAAAAACATATCGGTAGCATTCGACGGCGAAACGGTACTTGACGATATAAGCCTTGCTATTGAAAACGGCGAATTCGTCACCCTGCTCGGTCCGTCAGGCTGCGGCAAAACAACTACTTTGAGAATCATAGCGGGTTTTGTTGAACCCGATGCGGGCGATATTGTTTTTGAGGGTGAAAAAATCAATGGTGTTCCTGCGTACAAACGTCAGGTAAACACCATTTTTCAGCGTTATGCGCTGTTTCCGCACCTTAACGTGTATGAAAATATTGCGTTTGGGTTGAGAATTAAAAAAACTCCTGAAAAAGAGTTAAAGAAAAAAGTTCAGGAAATGCTTGAACTTGTTAATATGTCGGGTCTTGAAAAGCGTAGGATAGACACCCTTTCGGGCGGTCAGCAGCAGCGTGTTGCAATAGCGAGAGCCATTGCCAATCACCCGAAGGTGCTATTGCTTGACGAACCACTTGCCGCTCTTGACCTGAAACTGCGTAAGGATATGCAAAAGGAGCTTAAAAAAATACAGCAGAAATTGGGTATCACATTTGTATTTGTAACCCACGATCAGGAAGAAGCTCTTACTATGTCGGACACCGTTGTAGTTATGGACAGCGGTAAAATTCAACAGATCGGCACACCGCAGGACATATACAACGAGCCGAAAAATGCTTTCGTTGCCGACTTTATAGGCGAATCAAATATAGTAGACGGCATAATGAACCGTGATTATTCGGTAACGTTTTCAGGCAATACGTTTGAATGTCTCGACAAGGGTTTTGACGACGGCGAGGCGGTCGATGTTGTGGTACGTCCCGAGGACGTTGATATAGTGTCCCCAGAAAAGGGTATGCTTACAGGCACGGTAACCTCTATCGCCTTTTTGGGCGTACATTATGAAATAATCGTTGATATAGGCGGATTTAAGTGGATGATACAGACCACCGATAACCACCCTGTCGGCGAGTCCGTCGGTCTTTTCATTGAACCCGACGCGATACACATTATGAAAAAATCGGAATACTCGGGCAAATACGGCGACTATTCTTCTTACAGCGAAGAAATGGAGGAAACCAACGAGGCTCCTGAGGAGGTTGCGGAATGAAACTCTCTTTCGGAAGAAAACTCATAAATGCCCCTTATATTGTTTGGTCGGCGATTTTTATTGTTGTACCTTTGTTTATTGTGCTTTACTACACATTTTCAGACGGTAACGGCGGTTTTACTCTGCAAAATCTTTATGCTCTGAAAGACTATAAGGGCGTATTTTTGACCTCTATAATATACGCCGCAGTCGCTTCACTTATATGCTTACTTCTTGCGTATCCTTTTTCATATCTGCTTACAAAATCATCAATCCGTTCGCAGAAAATGATGATTTTGCTTGTAATGATGCCGATGTGGATGAACTTGCTTATAAAGACATATTCCTGGACTGTCATTCTTGACAACAGCGGCGTTCTTAACAGACTGCTTTCGCTTATCGGAATAGGAAAGGTGCATTTTATGGGAACGCCTTTCGCCGTTATACTCGGTATGGTGTATGATTTCATACCGTATATGATACTGCCGATATACACGACAATGTCAAAAATTGACAAATCGTTTTACGAGGCAAGCGCGGATCTCGGTGCAAACGCATCTACCACGCTAAGACGTGTCGTTTTGCCGTTGAGCAAGCCGAGCGTAATATCAGGTATTACAATGGTTTTTGTACCGTCGGTAAGCACCTTTTACATTTCTCAAAAGCTCGGTAACGGAATGATTCTTTTAGCGGGCGACGTAATCGAAAATCAGTTTAAGATACCTAATTACCCTCTCGGCGCGGCGATGTCGCTTGTGCTTATGGTGTTTATACTCATAAGTATGACAATTATGAACCGCTTCTCCGACGATAACGACGGAGGTGTAATAGTATGAAGGCGTTAAGAAGAATTTTTATAGGTTTAATGCTCGTTTTTATGTACGCGCCTCTGCTTGTAATGATGCTGTTTTCCTTCAACAGCTCGAAAAGCACCGCGGTGTTTGAAGGGTTTTCATTTAAGTGGTATCAGCAATTATTGTATGACAGCGCTTCAATTTCCGCTTTGCAAAACACCCTTATTCTTGCCATACTTTCCGCAACCTTTGCTACGATACTCGGAACTTTGGCGGCAGTCGGAATATACAAGATGAAAAAAGGCATATCAAAACGCGTTGTTACAACGGTGACTAACATTCCGATGATGGCACCCGATATAGTTACGGGCGTTTCGCTTATGCTTTTATTCGTGTTTTTCGCACAGTTGATCGGTTCCAAAAACGCTCTCAGCTTTTGGACCATACTCTTTGCGCATATTACGTTTAATCTTCCGTATGTTATTTTGAACGTAACCCCTAAGCTCAAACAGACGGGAACTCAACTTTCCGAGGCTGCTGAGGATCTTGGCTGTACGCCGATAAAAGCATTTTTTAAGGTAATTCTGCCAACGATATACCCAGGCGTTTTTACGGGTTTTATAATGTCGTTTACCCTTTCTTTGGACGATTTTGTAATTAGTTATTTCACATCGGGTTCAGCTTTTCAGACCTTGCCGATACGAATATTTGCTATGACAAAAAAGACGGTAAAGCCGACAATGTATGCCCTTTCTACCATCATTTTTGTAACCGTTCTTATACTCTTGATACTTATAAATCTCTTGCAAAACGAAGAAAAGCGTTCAGGTATAAGAATGAAGCTTATGCGCGCATTATCAATATCGGTCGCCGCCGTTATTGCCGTAAGTATGGTCGGTGTTTCGATCGTGAGCCGTTCGCTTAAAAATACGGGTATCAGCACCGAAAGCGTCTACACACGAGAACTTGCTGGCACAACGCTTAATGTATATAATTGGGGCGAATATATTTCGGACGGAAGCGACGATACTTTGGACGTGAACGCCGCTTTTGAGCGAATTACAGGTATCAAGGTAAATTACACTAACTTTGAAAGCAACGAAGAAATGTATGCCAAAATCAAAGCAGGCGGAACACCTTACGACATAGTTATTCCGTCGGATTATGCAATAGCGCGTATGATCGACGAAAATATGCTGCGCAAAATTGATGTCACTAAATTGGAAAACTACAAATACATCGACGATTCCTATAAAAATCTGTATTTTGACCCGAAAAACGAGTATTCAGTTCCTTATAACGTCGGTATGGTCGGGTTAATATACAACAAAAAGATAATCAGCGAGACAGTTGATTCGTGGGACGCTCTGTTTGACAGTAAGTACAAGGGCAATATTCTCACATTCAACAACCCGCGCGACGCTTTTGCTATCGCCCAATTTGATCTCGGCATTGATATAAACACAACCGACAAATCCGAGTGGGACAGAGCGGCAGACCGCTTGATTGAGCAAAATTCTGTTTTGCAGGCGCGCGTTATGGACGAAGTGTTTAACAAGATGGAATCGGGCAATGCTGCTATTGCGCCGTATTATGCGGGAGATTATTACACGATGAAAGAGGTCAACCCCGATCTTGAATTTGTTTACCCTAAGGAGGGAACAAATATATTTGTTGACTCAATATGCGTGCCCGAAAGCTGTCAGAACTACGAAGCGGCGCTTATGTATATCAATTTCCTTTTAGAGCCTGACGTCGCCTTAGCAAACGCCGAATACATTTGTTATGCATCGCCGAACACATCAGTGGTGAGCAACGACAGTTACACCTACAAGGACGACCCTATTCTCTACCCGTCTGAGGAAGTTAAGAAAAACACAGAATACTTCCATAATCTCGATTCAGAAACCAGAGATTATTATGAAAAACTTTGGACAAAGGTTCGCCTTTCATAGGCATGACTTGAACCTGCCAAACTAAAATAAAAATCACGCGATTCATTTTTGAATTACGTGATTTTTTATTTTGCAAGCGGATGATATTTAGCATACGCAAGCGTGTATTTACTTTTCATAAACTGCGCGTAAACCTGTGTTGAAGAAATATCCGAATGACCGAGCATTTCTTTAATATCTTTCAGTTGAGCACCGTTCTCAAGAAGATGCGCCGCAAACGAATGCCTTAAAGTGTGCGGTGTTATGTCCTTTTTAATATTAGCTTTTTCCGCGTAAAACTTTATTATTTTCCAAAATCCCTGACGCGACATAGGACGTCCGTTCATATTGGTAAACAAACAATCCTCGTCATCCTCCAAAACGATTGCAGGACGGACGTGAAGCAGATAATTTGAAATTGTCTTAACAGCCGCAGGATATATGGGTATTATTCTTTCGTTTTTGTCGTGAAGATGTACTATTCCTATTTGCAGATTAACGTCGCTTATCTTTAAATCAATAAGCTCCGAGACCTTTATACCTGTGGCATACAAAAGTTCAAGCATTGCCCTATCCCTTACGC
>CAKSQT010000021.1 GCA_934486755.1 uncultured Eubacteriales bacterium
GCGCAAAGGTGGGCTATACCTACGATTCTCTTGACCGTGTTACGCAAAAACTGTATAATGACGTTGTAAAGGTAATATTCAAGTACGATAAGTTCGGCAACCTCTATTCAAAGAACGACCTGTTTACTAACGTGCTGTATAAATACAGCTATGACCTCTCGGGCAGAACGCTTGGAATAAGCGGCAGCGACGGCACATCTGTAAACTACGTTTATGATGATTTCAGCCGTGTTTCAAAACAAATAGCAAAGGTGCAAAGTAACACTCTTTCAACCGAATATCTCTACGGCAATGCCGAAAACGGTCAGTTAAGCGGCGTGATTTACGGTATAAAGCAGAACGGTCAGAACAGCCTTTCCTACTCTTATGATAACCTTACAAGGCTTAATATAAGAACGATTGACGGCGCTGATTCATATAAGACCGAATACAGCTATCTTGACGGCGGCAGTGCGAACACCACAACCACAATGGTAAAAACTGTCAAAAACGGCGACGATATACTTGAATATTCTTATGATGATGTAGGGAATATAACCGAAGTCAAAAAGAACGGCACGGTAACCGAAAGCTATTCTTATGACAGCCTTAATCAGCTTGTCAGTGCAACCTACGGCGGTCATACCTATACCTACACCTACGATAACGGCGGTAATATACTCTCGGTTAAAAAGGACGGCGCAACCGTTAAGTCATACGCCTATGGCGATACCGAGTGGAAAGACCTGCTTACCTCTTTCAACGGTCAAACCATAAACTACGACCAAATTGGCAATCCGCTAAGCTACCGCAACGGCTTTAACTTCACTTGGTCTAACGGAAGACAGCTTACGGGCATTACTAAGGGCAACGATAATATTTCCTACCTCTACAATGCCGACGGGCAGAGGGTGCAAAAGACCGTAAACGGCGCTGTGACCGATTATTACTACATAAACGGCATATTGCAGGCGCAGAAAACGGGCGATGAATATATCCTGTTCCTCTATGACGAGAACGGCACCGCCTACGGTATGGTAATTAAAAACGGAACCACCGAGGAATACTACTACTATCTGTTCAACGCGCAGGGCGACGTTATTGGAATAGTAAATCAAGACGGCGTTCAGGTTGTGTCATACGAATACGGCGCTTGGGGTGACGTCACCTCTATAACAGGCTCGCTCGCACAAACAATCGGCGAAAAGAACCCAATTAGATACCGTGGGTATTACTATGATACTGAGACAGGGTTCTACTATTTGCAGTCAAGGTATTATGATGCGGAAACGCAGAGATTCTTGAATGGGGATAATGTAATTTCGGGTGTTGGCGGAGAAATACTTGGGTATAATGCTTTTGCCTACTGTCACAATAATCCTATAAACAAATCTGATAATACAGGTAGTTGGCCGAAGTGGATTAAAAAAGCGATAAAATCTATTAAGAAAACAATTCAAAGAGTAATAAACTCTGTCGAAAAGACTATTAAATCTTTGAAATCAAATAGTTTCCAAAAGGCAACTCCTAACAGGCGTCCGAATAGAGGTAAACCCGGAAGTACGTACATTGCCCCAAATGGCGATAAAAGAACTTATGGTCAGGACGGTAATCCAATAAGAGATTGGGATCATGATGACCACGGTGCACCTAATAAGCATCCGCATGATTCAAATGGTGGACATAACCATGATTGGGTCAACGGAAAACGTGGTCCAGCGTATGAAAGTATTGAACCAATAGTGGGGACTGCATTGATAGCTATCTGTGTAATTGGGGTCGTTGTTGTAGCCGCAGATGATCTAACTGGAGTTGGCGTGGCAGATGACTTCTTGTTTGTGCCGTTAGGAACCGGCATTGGAAATGGAATTATAATGATTTTCGGGTAGGAGATATAGTATGATTAGAGGCGTTGGATTCAAAATAAAACAAACAATGGAAAAACCACTTTTAAGCATATTCACAGATGTAAATATAGAAACATTTTCTTGGTTTTGTGTACCAGATCAAGAGGAAGTTTGGAACGAGAGTGGAAGTGCACCATTTTTTGAAAATACAGACTATACAGGCAAAGAATTTTCTTCTATGATTAGACATAAGTGCAATATAGTTTTTCTTAAATTGCAGGCATATTATTCAAAAGTGAAATACTACAACATACATTCATATGAGGATTTTATAAAAAGCGATTGTCAAATATTGATGTTAATTTATGATTGTGAATTTGTCGAAATATATAGTAAAAATGAAGATATAACACAAACAATTTACAGCAATGCAATTAATAAAAAGTTTGATGATGTGATCTTGATTACAGACTTAAATGATAACAGACAAAGATTTGATATTTTGTGAAGATAAGGGACGCTGTTAAAATAGGACAGGGAACCGTCCCCTGTCTTGATATGAATTTTATGCAAGATTGATATATGCGGATTTAGTCTGGGTGAAGTTAGATGAAAAATTATAATATGTTTTTATGCTTGCTATACACATTGGTTTTAATGGCATTTTTAACGTGTTGTGTCGGCCCAGCAGCTTATAAATATTATCCTACTCAACAAGTAAAAACCAATTGGTCCACAGAAGATGATACGGTATATTTTTGTGTAGGCGAAACTAGTGGTGATACGATCTACGGGTATTTAAATACTGAGTCAGGGCAAGTAAATGTAAAATTTAATATGGGCCCTACGGTTACTGCTATTTTTGTCTATTCAAGTGATGACGAGCAAATGACTGAACCGTTGGAGGTTTGGTATGCCAAAAAGATAAAAAAGAATTCGTTAACCGTTTTAGTTGAAAAAAGCACTTATTTTAGTGTCGGCGAGACAATGATTATATATCGAAATAAGTGAAAGACAGGGAACCGTCCCCTGTCTTGTAATTCATGGGATGCTAATTACAAAATTAGAGGTGTGGTATGGTGAAAAATATCAAATTTTTAATTGTTTTACTGATTTCAGTTCTGTTAACATCATGTTCTTTAAACACAAAAAATGATGGGGTTAATAACAATGATTGGTACTATACCTTAAAAAATCAATATAGAATCAGTCACATTAATTCGAGAGAAATTGTTTGTGATAAAATGAATGATGAGTATTCGTCAAAAATAGTTATAGGCAAGTATGTTGTTAAATTTCATTATGATAATAATTATGTTTATTTACAATACTTATATGAATATGTAGATGATTTGAGTTCAATTGGCATTGATGATTTTAAATATGCGACGGTAAATTTTAATACTGATGAGGTTTTACTATTTGAATCATATAGTGATTTTTTAACTAGATTTTCAGACGAAAACTTACCTGAACTGTCAGAATGGATTAATACAAAACCACGCCCAGAAAATGCAGAGTTTTAAGAAAAGACAGAGAAAAGACAGGGGACGGTTCCGTGTCTTGACGCAGTAACGGCGCGACGGTGGGATATACCTACGATTCTCTTGACTGCGTTACGCAAAAGCTGTATAATAATGTTTAAGGTTAACTGCTGCAACAAACGGAAAAGGCCGCCTTACAGCGGCTTTTCTGAAATAGCGTGGTTAGCGAACGCTAACTGATGCAAAGCGATGAGGCAGAGCAAATTTTATCAATTGAAAATAAAAAGTGAGGTTGTGTGATATGACAGAAAAAATAGAGCTTTTAGGGGTATCGGAAACGATGTTGCAAACTATTTATGCCCGTGCTAAGGCGAGCGCAGGACGTGGTGCGATAAACGACAAAAAAGCGGAAGAAATTATCGGTAATATCGACTATGATTTTTCTCTTGCTGACAAAGATTCCGCTATGCACAGCGGTGTGATCGCCAGAACGATCGTACTTGATCGGCTGACGTCTGTGTGGCTTGCTGAACACTCCGACGCGATAGTCGTCAACGTGGCTTGCGGACTTGACACGAGGTGCTACCGTATGAGTGGTTACTCGCATTGGTACAACCTTGATTTGCCCGAGACGATTGCGGTGCGGGAAAGGCTCTTGAAAGAAAACGGTGCAATTTCACAAATTGCTATGTCGGCTATGGAAGATTGGGGAGGCAGAGTTACAGAACACGGTAAGCCTGTGCTTGTTATTATCGAGGGGCTGACGATGTATTTATCGGAAGCCGATGTTAAGCAGATATTTGCCGTCATATCAAAGCGGTTTGAAAAAGCAACTGTGTTTGCAGAGATTATGAATCCCGCGGTTGCAAAGCGGTTTAAGGAAAAATCTATTGAGGGTAGCCGTGCAAAATTTACTTGGGGAATAAAAAGCGGATAAGCGCTTGCCGAGCTTTTACCTGATTTTCGTTTTATCGGCGAACATTCGCTTGTAGAGGGTATGGCAGAGTTTGCTCCCATTTACAAGCTGATTGGAAAAATCCCGTTTGCGAGGAATATATCTAACAAAATCGCGGTATTGGAAAAATAGGCGAAAGCAAGACGGTATCGGGCGGCAAGTGAAACCGTTGTGTGTAAGATTCTCGTTAGCTTATAAATCTGTAACACTTTTTTTACTTTACAATTTATTGCTGCCGTAATATAATTAAAAACAGGCTTTAAGGTCTGTTTTTTCTTGCTTTTTTAGCGGCAATGTATATATTTTTTTAAGCGGGGCAGCAACGGTAATGGTATTCAGCAGTCTTTCATTTTTGTTTTGGTTTTTACCGTTCTTTTTGGCGGTATATTATCTTTCACCGAATAGATACAAAAATTTGTGTCTGTTCGGGTTTAGTGTTGCCTTTTATGCGTTTGGAACTATTGAAAAACCCTATTATATCGTTTTAATTCTTTTAACCGCTTTTATAAATTATGAAATTGCTTTATTGATGCAAAAAAAAGAGCCGTACAAAAAACTTTTTTTGGTTGTTGGAATTATTATTGATTTTGGGACGCTCTTCGTTTTTAAATACCTCGATTTTATTCTTGAAAATTTGAATATCGTTCTTTCTTTTTTGCGTTCGCCGTTCCGTTTTTCGCCGCTTGAACTTGTTCTGCCTATCGGTATTAGTTTTTACACCTTTCAAATTATTTCATATCTTACCGACGTATACCGCGGAACGATTTTGGCTGAACAGAGCTTTTTAAAGTTTGCGACTTATGTTATGATGTTCCCTAAGCTGACTATGGGTCCTATTACCAGATACGGCTCGGTTGAATATGCGCTCACTTCAAGAAAACATTCCTTAAAAATGTTTAAGGACGGCGCGATAGATTTTATACTCGGTCTGGGATTAAAGGTGTTGCTTGCCAATCGAATTGGCGTTGTTTGGAATGATGTCTGTGTTATAGGCTTTGAGTCAATTTCGGTGCCGCTTGCTTGGCTCGGGATAATCTCATACAGCCTGCACATATATTTTGATTTTTACGGATACTCGCTTATGGCGATAGGCCTTGGAAAAATGCTCGGATTCCGTCTTCCACAAAACTTCCGTTATCCGTATCTGTCGCGCTCAATGACGGAATTTTGGCGGCGTTGGCACATTACGCTCGGTAAGTGGTTTAAAGAGTATATTTATATCCCTCTGGGCGGAAACCGCAAGGGCAAGGTAAGAACTGTCCTTAATCTTGCCGTGGTGTGGATATTTACCGCCTGCTGGCACGGTTCGGGTTGGAATTTCATAATATGGGGCTTGTTTTTATTCGCCGTTATAGTAATCGAAAAAGCGTTTTTGTATCGAATACTGAATAAAATTCCAATTTTAGGACATATTTATATGATGATGTTGATTCCCGTTTCTTGGTTGATTTTTGCAACGGACAACCTCCAAGATCTTGTGACCTATTTAGGCAGGCTGTTTGGAATAGGCGGAATTGCGGTATATAAACTTGATTACAGCACATACGGAACTGCGTTTTACATACTTCTTGCAATAGGCTTGCTGTTCTGCTCGCGGATTCCTGCTGCGATATGCGACAGTCTTCGCAGAACGCCTGCTATATATCCCATACTCGCCGCTGTTTTCGGGGCCTCGATTTATTTTCTGTGCAAGGGTATGAACGATCCGTTTATGTATTTCCGATTTTAGGAGGGTCATTATGCGTTTGAGTAAAACTGCACTTAACCGAATTTCGGCAATTCTTATACCGTTGCTGATAATTGCGTTTATCGCTGTCGGTTACCGCTTAATAAAAGATGAAAAGGCTGACAGTAAAACGGTTGACGTTTCCAATGCTCAAATACCGTCTGAAAGCTCTGATTCTGACGCGGCAACTTCAAGCGACAGTTCCAGTGAATCCTCGTCTGCGGCCGATGAATCTGATGTTCAGTCAAGCGCTCCGTCACAACCGATTTCTGACGGCAGTTTTGCCGACGCATTATTTATAGGCGATTCGCGTACCGAGGGTCTAAGGCTTTACGGGAATATGACGGGAGCGGTATTTTTTTCAAATAAAGGTATGAGCATAAACAACGTTCAAAAGGAAGTTTTGAGTGTTGATGGAATAGGCGAGGTAAATCTTTCGGGCGTTCTTTCGGCAAGGCAGTACGGAAAGATATATATCATGCTTGGCATAAACGAAATAGGTAGCAAATTGGAAACCAATGCACAGAATTTTAACGCGCTTATAGAATATATTCAATCTGTTCAGCCCAAGGCAAAGGTAATAATCGAAGCAAATTTGCACGTGTCGGCTGAAAAATCTTCTGTTCCCGGAACAGTTTTTAATAATCAGAGAATAGATTCATACAACAATCTGCTGGCGTCGCTTGCCGACGGTAAAAAGGTGTTTTACATTAACGCTAACGTTTTGTTTGATGATAATATGGGGAATTTGCGTTCTGAATGCACAAGCGACGGTATTCATATATACGCAAAACACTACTCCGAATGGGCGCAGTGGCTTTTACAGAATTAAAAACAATAACTTATAACAAAAGTATGCCGCAGGCATATTTCACTCGTTCCGTAAGGAACGAATTTCATTGAAAAAAGCACTTGCAAACGCAAGTGCTTTTTTCTGGCTGGGGTGGCGAGATTCGAACTCACGAATGCAGCAGTCAAAGTGCTGTGTCTTACCGCTTGACGACACCCCAATATGAATTTATAAAAAACGCCGCCATTGTTTATAGCGGCTGATACTGCTGAATAAAAATGGCGGAGAGGATGGGATTCGAACCCATGTGCCTTTTGGGCAAACGGTTTTCAAGACCGCCTCGTTATGACCGCTTCGATACCTCTCCGTAAACGACCTTGATATTTTAACACAGCCGTCTTTAATTGTCAACACTTTTAATTTGCAAAAGTCATATTTTCTCATTTTTCATTTTTATATAACAATTTGGGTTGAAATTATTGAAAAAGGTCGAAATTAGTGATAAAATAACATATTATCAGTTTTCGAGAGGGTTAAGATATGGGCTTTAAAAAATGGGTCTTTTCCGAGTGTAATAAAGAGCTTGCCAAAGAACTTTCATACGAATGTGAGATCGACCCCATTGCGGCTCTGATTGCTTCTGCGCGCGGATATTCAGATATAAGCGAACTTGAACAGTTTCTGTCTGATGATCCTATGTTTTCCGACCCTCACGAAATGGCTGATATAGAAACGGCGGCGGACTGTATTAAGAATGCCGTTGCCGACGGCGTTCGTATTGTCGTATTCGGCGATTATGACTGCGACGGCGTTACCGCAACCGTAATAATGTACGACTTTTTAAAGAGTATAGGTGCCGATTGCTTTTATTACATACCGAACAGTGAGTATGAGGGCTATGGTATGAATAGAGCCGCAGTCGATTACATAAAAAATAAGGGTGCAGGTTTGATTATAACCGTTGATAACGGAATTAGCTGCATTGATGAAATAGATTATGCGTTATCACTTGATATGAAAACGGTAGTGACCGACCACCACATTCCGAAAGCAACTCTGCCTAATGCCGTCGCCGTTGTCGATCCGCACCGCGCTGATTGCCCGTCGTCGTTTAAAGAGATATGCGGCGCGCAGGTTGCTTTTAAGTTGATTTGTGTATTAGAAGATAAAGAACCCGAGGAATTGCTGCCGAGGTATGCGGATCTGCTTGCAATAGCGACCGTCGGCGATGTAATGCCACTTAATTATGAGAACAGAAGTACGGTTAAAATAGGATTAAATAAAATAAGGACAAATCCGCGAACAGGGGTGGCTGCTTTAATGAGCGTAGCCGCACTTAACAGGAATGAGATAAATTCCACAAAAGTGGCTTTCGGTATAGTTCCGAGAATAAACGCCGCAGGAAGAATAGGCAGTGCCGATACTGCAGTTGAGCTTTTATTATGCACCGATATGTTGAAAGCGCTTGAAATTGCCGACGGAATAGATAAACAGAATTCAGAACGTCAGTCTATTGAAAAAAAGATATTTTCACAAGCTGTGAACATAATTGAAAAGAATGGTTATAATCACGACAGGGTTATAGTAGTTTGCGGCGAAGATTGGCACGGAGGAGTTGTCGGAATTTCAGCGTCGCGTATTATGGAAAAATACGGCAAACCGACGATTGTTTTAAGCGCGGACGGCGAGAACTGTTCGGGATCAGGCAGAAGCTATTCGGGATTTTCACTTTTTGACGCTATAAGCGAGTGTTCTGATCTGCTCACAAAATTCGGCGGTCACGAACTCGCCGCAGGTCTTTCGCTGGAACTGTCAAATCTTGAAAATTTCAGAAAAAAAATAAACGATTATGCGCATACTTTGAAATATGAGCCGCCTTGTCTGCACCTTGATTGCCGACTTAAACCCGCGGCTATCAGCACCGATGTTGCGGACGCCGTTAAGGAGCTTGAACCTTTCGGAAACGGTAATCCCGTGCCTATTTTCTGCATAACAGAGTGTAAGTTACAGAAAATAACACCAATCGGTTCGGGAAAACATCTAAAACTGCTTTTTGCAAAGGACGGGAGTTCTTTTCAGGCGTTGCTGTTCGGTGCTACAAGTCAAAATTTCTGTTTTAAATGTGATGATACTCTTGATGTTGCTTTTACTCTGGATACAAATAATTACAACGGTAATTATACCGTTTCAGTCCGTGTTAAAGCTCTGAGACCGTCAGGTATAAATGATGATGAACTGTTTGCCGAGATTGCTTCGGTTGACGATTATTACAGCGGATATGATACTGATAATGCGATTATAACCCCGTCAAGGGAAGACGTAGGTTCGGTTTATCGGCTCGCTGTTTCTGGCGATTACAGTAAAGAAGCGATTACATACCGATTGATAAACAAGGTAGGATACGCAAAAACAGAAATAGCTATACAAACTCTTAAAGAAATAAATTTGCTTTTACAAGATGATAACGGCTTAATAAACGGAATAAAAACGTCTGTAAAAACGGATCTTATGAAATCTGAAACCTATAAAAAACTTGCGGGAGGGGGAATTAATAATGACATCTGAGGAACTGAAAAATTATAATGACCTAGTCGAGCAGATGAATAATCAGGGCGGCAATTATGATTATAATTTGGTAAAAAAGGCTTTTGAGTGTTGCGTTAAGGCTCACAAAGGTCAAAAACGCTATTCCCACGAGGATTATTATATCCACCCGTATAATGTGGCAAAAATCATTGTTTCGCTCGGAATGGACAGTCAGTCCATTGCGGCGGCGCTTTTGCACGATGTTGTTGAGGATACCGAGGTCACTATCGACGAGATTAAGGAAAACTTCGGTTCCGATGTGGCATTACTTGTTGACGGCGTTACCAAGATAGGAAGACTTAACTTTTCTACCAAGGAACAGCAGCAGGCAGAAAGCCTAAGAAAAATGCTTATCGCTATGGGGCGCGATATAAGGGTAATTATTATAAAGCTTGCGGACAGATTGCATAATATGCGCACCTTAGACGCTATGCCTGAGCAAAAACAGCGTGATAAATCGCTGGAAACTCTTGAAATATATGCGCCGATAGCGCACCGTCTCGGTATACGTCCTGTTAAGGAAGAACTTGAAGATCTTGCTATAAAACACCTTGACCCCGTGGCTTATGATGAGATAGAAAACCTGCTAAATATAAGAAAACAGCACCGCGAACAGATTCTTGAAGAAATAAAAAGCCGTATTGAAACACGCCTTGCGGAAGAAATGCCAGGCGTCAATATGTCCTTTCAGGGACGCGTAAAATCAATTCACGGAATTTACCGCAAGATGTATGTTCAGGGTAAGGATTTTGACGAGATATATGATATATACGCTATCAGGATAATAACCGACACGGTGGCTGACTGCTATAACATACTCGGAATAATGCACGATATGTTCCGTCCCATACCGAACCGCTTTAAGGATTATATTTCAACTCCTAAACCCAATATGTATCAGTCGCTTCACACCACTGTTATCGACAGGGCGGGAATACCGTTTGAAATACAGATACGTACCTTTGAAATGCATCATACCGCTGAATTCGGTATAGCCGCCCATTGGAAGTATAAAGAGGGTATAACCGACAACAACAAGAAGATGGAGGAGAGACTTGCGTGGATAAGGCAGATACTTGACAGCCAAGCCGCAAGCACCGATACTACCGATATTGTGCGGAGTATTAAGGTCGACCTTTCACAGGAGGACGTTTTTGCCGTTACGCCGAGGGGTGATGTCATAAATCTTCCTGTCGGTTCCACTATTGTTGACTTTGCGTTTGCAATACATTCGGCGGTAGGAATAAAAATGGTTGGTGCAAAGGTTGATGGTAAAATCGTTCCGATAAACCACGAGGTTAAAACAGGCGAGGTTATTGAAATACTTACCACAAATCAGCCGGGTCACGGTCCGAGCCGAGATTGGCTGAATATCGCTGTTACCAATCAGGCAAAGGCAAAAATACGCTCTTGGTTTAAAAAGGAAAAGCGTACCGAAAATATTGCGGCAGGAAAGCAGGATATTGAACGCGAGTTTAGAAGAAATAATATTTCGCTTAGTGAGTCAGAGTATAGCGAGTTTATTGCGGATATAGCAAAAAAACAGCATTTTACCTCGGTTGATGAGTTCTATGCGGCTATCGGTTACGGCGGAATTTTGCTCTCTAAAATAATGCCGCGGATAAAGGATAATTACAATAAGTTAGTATCCGCTTCAAAGCCGATTGAAATGACGCCCGTAAATACGGTAACTCACCGAAAATCTTCTGACGGCGTAGTGGTGGAGGGAATTGATAACTGCCTGATAAAACTATCAAAGTGTTGCGCTCCGCTTCCTGGCGACGATATTATAGGATTCATTACAAGGGGACACGGAGTTTCCATTCACAAAAGGGACTGCAATAATGTTCCCGCCGATATTTCAAAATCGTCGGAACCCGAACGTTGGATTCCCGCGCATTGGGCTGCCGCCAATACAGATTCGTTTGTATCGACCCTGCAAGTTTCGGCAATTGACCGAGAGGGCGTGCTTTTGGACGTTATGAACGCTGTTTATAATATGCGTGTTCCTGTTCATACCGTAAACGCACGTCAGACAAAGGGCGGTAATTGCGCTGTTACAATTTCAATAAGCGCCGAAAGCGTTGAACATTTGCGCAGTATCATTTCGCGCCTTGAAAAATTGCAGGGTGTATTTAACGTTGAAAGGATAAGTCAGTAATGCGCGCGGTTGTTCAAAGGGTCTTAAACGCTTCGGTAAGCGTAGATAATAACACGGTCGGCTCATGTAAAAAAGGATTTTTAATTCTCGTTTGCGCCGAAAACGGAGATACTGAATTTGATGCGGAAATCCTTGCAAGCAAAATTGCAAAACTGCGCATTTTTTCAGATTTAAACGATAAAATGAACCTAAGTATTATAGATGTCGGCGGCGAAGTGTTGTCAATATCGCAGTTTACTTTGTGCGCCGACGTAAAAAAAGGAAACCGACCGTCTTTTGCGAACGCGATGGAGCCGATCGGCGCTGAGAATTTGTATGAGCTTTTTTGCAAAAAACTGTCTGAGAGCGGCATAAAAAGCGTTCAAAAAGGAATTTTCGGAGCTGATATGAAGGTAAGTCTTGTTAACGACGGCCCCGTGACCGTCATACTTGATACAAAAATTTGGAGGAAATATGAAAATTGATGTTTTGCCGCTCGGTCATATTGCGTCTAACTGTTATATGCTGACCACCGAAAAGGCGGCAGTAATAATTGACCCTGGTTTTATTTCGGAAAAGACCGAGGATTTTTTAGAAAAAAATTCAGATAAGGAAAGATTGATATTTTTAACTCACGGTCATTTTGACCATATTTGCGGAGCTAAGAGTTTACGTGATAAAACAGGCGTGAAAATAGCGATACCTGTCGGCGATAATCCAGCACTTTCGGATACGCATTTAAGTATGTCTGATAAATTTCACGCGCATCAAGTTCCTTTTTCAGCCGATATTCTGCTTGAAGATTCTCAAACTGTGCAGGTAGGGGATTTGGAATTAAAGGTTATATCAACACCTGGACATACCGCAGGCGGCGCCTGTTACTATGTTGATAACGTATTGTTTTCAGGAGACACGCTGTTTTTTGAATCGGTAGGAAGGACGGACTTTGAGGGCGCGGATCACACTACGCTGCTTAACTCTATTAATAAACTTCTTGCGTTGCCTGACGAAACTGTTGTTTACCCAGGCCACGGAGGAAGCACTACTATCGGGCACGAGCGGATTTGTAACCCGTTTTTGCAAAATTTATAGGAGAAAATATGATTTTATCTTTGATCGGACATAATTACAGATATGAGCTTGAAAAACTTGTCCGTATATTTTTACCGTTTGAAAAAATAATCTTTACCGATGCTGAGGAGAGTTCGGATAATTCGGCTGTAACCGTTGCTGAAAAGTGTGACAGCGTCACAATGCTTAAAGCGTCGCTTAATTTGTGCGGAAAATATTCCGAATACCATGATACGGTTGAAAATTTTTGCGATAATTACGAAAAAGAGTGCGAGCGCGTGCTTGCGGTTCAGCTTTACCGCTGTTTTACCGAAATGACAGGGTATTTCCCCGAATGGGGTATATTGACAGGGGTTCGTCCCGCAAAACTGTTTTCTCGGCTTTCGTCCGTCGGCGGGAGTGAGTATGCAAGCTCTTATTTCAAAAACAGTCTGTATGTAAGCGAAAATAAAATCAATTTATGCAAAAAGGCGGTCTTAGGCGAAGAAAAAATAATTTCGCTTTCAAAGCCTGAGTCATTCAGTCTTTATATATCCATACCTTTTTGTCCGTCCCGCTGTTCGTATTGCTCTTTTGTTTCACACTCGGTGGATAGGGCAAAGTCAATAATTCCCGAATATGTAAATCTGCTGTGCAGGGAAATTGAGATTACCGCTGAAATTTCCAAAAAGTTAAATCTTCGTCTTGAAACGGTCTATATCGGCGGCGGTACGCCAACGACACTCACCGCCGAACAACTCAGTCTTGTTATGAGGACCGTCAGCGCAAATTTCGATACTTCTACTGTAAGGGAATACACCGTTGAAGCGGGAAGACCCGATACGATAACGGCGGAAAAACTTAACGTAATCAAGGAAAACGGCGCAACACGTATCAGCATTAATCCGCAAACTATGAACAATGCGGTATTGGCGGAAATCGGCAGACGTCATTCTGCCGAAGATACTGAAAAAGCCTTTTTATTGGCAAGAAAGTGCGGTCATAATAACATAAATATGGATTTGATTGCGGGATTGCCGAAAGATGATCTTGACAGTTTCAAAAATACCCTTAAAAAGGTTCTTAATTTGAATCCTGAGTCTGTTACCGTACATTCTCTATCAGTAAAACGTGCCGCAGGTATGTCTAAAAACGGGCAGCTTCCCGATTTTGAGACAGGGAAAACAGCGGCACAAATGGTTGAATATGCCGAAAAAGAACTCGAAAATCACGGCATTTTTCCGTACTATATGTACCGCCAGAGCAAAACCGTCGGCAATTTGGAAAATGTAGGATACTCAAAATCGGGATTTGAAGGTCTTTATAATGTATATATTATGGATGAAACACATACAATTTTTGCGTGCGGCGCTTCCGCTGTAACAAAATTGCGTCAGCCTGACGGTGATTTTATAAGCAGAATATTTAATTTTAAATATCCTTATGAGTACATAAGCAGGTTTGATGAAATCATTAAACGAAAAGCAGGTGTTTCCGAATTTTATGAAAAATATTCTTTCAGAAATAAATAAAGAAGCTATGGCAAATCCGCTCGGTTTGATTGAACGCGCGGAAAGGGATTATCTTAAAGAAATAGAATCCATAGCAAAAAAAATCGCCGATGACGACGATATTAAAATCGTTTCAATAGCGGGTCCGTCCGCGTCGGGCAAAACAACGACCGCTCATATTTTGTGCGATACGCTTGAAAGTCTGGGTGAAACAACAAACGTTGTATCTCTTGATAATTTTTATCTCCCTGTTGATAAATTGCCTATACTTGAAGACGGCACCCGTGATATTGAATCGGTAAATTCGCTTGATAAACAGCTGATAGAAAAATGCTTCACGCAGATTGTTGAAACAGGCAAAACCGTTCTCCCTATGTTTGATTTTACAAAAAAGGTAAGAATCGAAAACGCGCTGCCTATTGATATATCGAAGCACGGTATAATTATTGTTGAGGGACTTCACGGACTTAATCCTATAATCACAGATTTGGCGCCTGAAAAAAATATTTTTAAGATTTATATAAGCGTTAATTCTTCAATATGCGACGAAAACGGGGAAATGCTTATGTCGAGCAGGCAGATAAGACTTGTACGCAGAACATTGCGCGATATGGTTTTCAGGGCTTCTCCCGCAGATGTAACGCTATCGCTTTGGAACAATGTTGTTGAGGGCGAAAAAAAGCATCTTTACTGTTTTAAGGGAACCGCTGATGTGCAGTTGAAAACTCTGCACTTATACGAACCTTGCGTATACCGCAACGATTTTTTGAAGCTGAAAGATCAAGTCAGCTACGGCACGCCGTGCTATGATTATTTTATGAAAACGGCAGACGTGTTGGAAAAGTTTGAAAGTATTGACAGTTCGCTTGTCCCGTATGATTCTTTGATAAGGGAATTTATAGGCGGCGGCAGATATAACTGACTTGAAAAAGCCGATACAGTGTGTTAAAATGTCTATATACTTTTTATAGGAGGTATTATTATGGAATTTTTTGATAATGCAGTAGATAAAGCAAAGGATGCGCTTAATATCGCATATAAGAAAACAGGCGAAGTGGTGAATACACAGAAGCAAAAGTTTGACGCCGCCTCGCTGAAAAATAAGTGCTGTAAAGATTATGAGGAGCTTGGCAAGATATATTTTGAACTTGTTAAGGATAAAGAGGATAACACCGATAATGTTCAGGCGCTTGTTGACGCCTTAAAGGAAAAATTAGCGCGTATTGATGAAATTAACGCCGAAATTCAGAACGCTAAGAACAAGCGTGTATGTCCTTCGTGCGGCGCGTTTATTGATAATAATTCTATATATTGCAATAACTGCGGAATTAAACTCACGTTCGATAATACAGATTCGGAGTAACGCAGAACATTTATGTCTAAGAATTTAAAAATCGGAATTGTTGTTGCCGATGATGATGAATATACCGAGCTTGAAGAAATAGTTAATAAATTTCACGGCAAGGAAATCAGCGTACTTAAACATATAGGTCATAGGTTTACCGTTGATAACGGGACAGAGGTTGTTTCGGCATTGTGCGGAATAGGTAAGGTGAACGCCGCCGCGACAACTATGAAGCTCATAGACGACGGTTGCAACTGTATACTTAATTACGGCCTGTCGGGCGGTATAAGCGGAGTAAGACGGGGCGATATCTGCCTTCCCGAGAGTTTTTTAGAACACGATTTTGACCTAACGATGATAGGCTATAAGCCATGCGAAAAGCCTTCGCAGGATTACATTTATTATTCGGACAAGCGGCTTTACAAAATCTTTTCGGAGCTTTTGCCGTCCGCTGTGGGCGGTGCCGCCGTAACAGGCGACAAGTTTATATGCTCCGACGAAGAGAGGGTTCTTTTGCATAACCTGTTTTCGGCAACCTCTTGTGATATGGAAACTGCCGCAATAGCCTATGTATGCTCGGTAAACGACATTCCTTTTATATCTGTCCGCCGAATTTCGGACGACGCAGGCGACGACGCATTGACAAGCTACCACAACACCATATCGGATTCACAGATTTCTTTATCCGAAATAGTTTTATCGGGCATTAAAGTAATCGCAAATTCCGAAAATCTTAGTAATTAACGGAGAATTATATGCCTGAAAAAATCAGAAAACAACAAAGTTTTGAATACGGCGCCATAATTTTACTTATATCAACATCGCTTGTTAAGGTTATCGGCGCGGTATTCAAAATACCGCTTTCAAACCTGATAGGCGACCTTGGGTTTGGTTATTTTTCATCTGCTTACGATTTATTTACACCGATTTATTCGCTTGCAATGGCAGGCTTGCCGATAGCCGTTTCAAGGCTTGTGGCGGAGAATGCAACGACAGGGCGATACCGCGATGTCAGGCAGACGTTAAACAACGCAAAAAAAGCGTTTTTTGTAACGGGCTTTGCGGGTCTTGTTCTTATGCTCGCTTTGATATACCCGTTTGTTCATATCACCGACCCGACAGGCGAAACGGTTTACAGCCTATTCGCTATTGCACCCTCAATACTTTTGTGTTGCGTAATGTCTACCTATCGCGGATATTATGAGGGTTTGCGTAATATGTATCCTACCGCGGCGTCGGATATAATCGAAGCGCTCGGCAAATTGATTTTGGGCTACGGTTTTGCTTATATAGCAATGAAATTGAGCAATAATGTTGCCTATGCGGCAGCCGCGGCTATGCTCGGAATAACGGTTGGCGCTCTTTTGGCGGCATTGTATTTAAGACTTAGGTATCAAATCAAAGGCGATCTTATCACAGAAGCAGAGCTTGCGGCGAGTCCCGAACCGATAGATTCAAAACAGGCAATGCGCGCGTTGATTGTAATTGCGATTCCCGTAGTTTTGTCCTCTCTTGCCAATAACATTGCGTCGCTTGTCGATGTTTCTATGGTCAAATGGCAGCTCGGACGTATGATAGGCGAGCACGCGGATACTTTGCGGTCGATGTACGCCACTTCTATTGCCGACTTTAATGAAACATCAAGCCATTTGCTTACCGACGCGGGTATTCCGACATTTCTTTACGGAATCCGCGGCAAGGCGTTTACCGTATACAATCTAATACCTACAATAACCTCAGTGCTGGGCGTAAGTGCTTTGCCCGTGCTTGCTTCCTCCTGGATGTTGAAGGATAAGAAAAAGATTAAGCGTAACATTGATTCGATGATTAAAATGACAGCGCTTATCGCTATGCCTGCGGGCGCGGGGTTTGTCGCTCTTGGCGGACAAATTATGGGATTGCTCTATAAAAGCGTCGCTTCGGTTGAGATAGGCGGCTCTATGATGCAGGTTTTCGGATTTGCCGCAATTTTTGCGGGGCTCTCGATACCTATGACAAGTATGTTGCAGGCAATAGGCAAGCAGATAGTCCCTGTTAAAAATATTGCTGTCGGTGCGGTTATTAAGATAGTAGTTAATTACGTATTGGTAGGAGTACCGACTATAAATATTAAGGGCGCGCCTATCGGAACACTCGCTTGCTACCTTTATATTTTTATCGCAAATCTTTGGGCGCTTATCAAATATACGGGTGTTGTGCCTAACATATTGAACGTGTTTATCAAACCTGCCGCCGCGGCGCTTTTATGCGGTCTGACAGCATTCGGAATTTCACTTGCGGGCGCCTCAAAAATGATAACGGTTGCGGCAATTTTGGCGGCGGCGTTTGTCTATTTGATTGCGCTTGTGGTGCTTAACGCCTTTGAAGAGGAGGACTTTTTGTCCCTGCCAAAGGGCGAAAAACTCGCTGCACTCTGCAAAAAGTATAAGATAATTCGTTGATTATATTAATTTTTTAATTAATTTTTGGTGTTGTTGTCCAAAAAAGAAAAAATATTCTAAAATCTATTGATTTTCGGATTAATATATGGTAAAAGTATATAGTACAGTTTTGGTGGACAAGCCGCCGCGTACATTTTTGTTTTCAGACGAAGTAGTTCGTTAAAAATTTTTTTGGAGGTTCTTTATTATGAACAAAACAGAATTAGTTGCTGCAATGGCTGATAAGGCCGGTATTGCTAAGAAAGACGCTGAGAAAGCTCTTGCTGCTTTCATCGACACTGTTGTTGACGGTTTAAAGGCCGGAGATAAAATTCAGCTCGTAGGCTTTGGCTCTTTTGAAGTACGTGAGCGTGCTGAGAGAACCGGTATCAATCCGCAGACAAAGCAGACAATAAAGATCGCTGCTTCCAAGAATCCTGTTTTCAAAGCAGGAAAAGCTTTCAAGGATGCTATTGCGAAATAAGCAAAACGTTTATTAAGCCGTCCGTAAGGGCGGCTTAAATTTTGCAGTCAGAGAGGTTAGTATGAGACTTGACAAATATTTAAAGGTTTCGCGCATAATAAAGCGAAGAACGGTTGCAAATGAGGCGTGCGACGCGGGCCGTGTGTCCGTAAACGGCAACACCGCCAGAGCTTCGTACGATGTTAAGATCGGCGACGTTATCGAAATATCCTTCGGAACCCGAAACGTGCGTGTTAAGGTGACAAATATCGGCGAAACAGTAAAGAAAGACGACGCCGCTTCTTTGTATGAAATTATAGATTGACATATTTATGAATACGTCCGACCCTTGCTAAATATATTTTAGTATATAAGGGGCTGTTAGTTTGGACGAATCATTACACATTGAACAAAATATTATTTTGGAAAACAGAAAAAAACTTAATATCACAGGGGTCGGCGAGGTTCTTTCGTTTGATGATGAGACCGTTATTTTAAAGACTGCAATGGGCAATATGACCGTCAAAGGCGAAAAACTGCGTATTTCAAATTTTAACACCGAAACGGGTGACCTTACGGCTGAGGGCAGAATAATCGCAATCGTATATACCTCGGAAGAAAAGGGCGGCGGTCTTTTTTCAAGGCTGTTCAGATAGCCTATGTGGGAGATAAACTCTTTAATACAGGCGGAAAATTTTTTATACTCGGTTGCCGTTGGAACTCTGCTTTGCCTGTTTTATGATGTTTTCAGAGCTTTCCGTGCCGAAAGGGTGTGCGGCGCTGTTGAAATATTTGTTCAGGATATTTTATATTGGTTGATAAGCGCGGTATTTGTATTCTCGTTTCTGCTCGTAACTACAAACGGGGAATTGCGCGGCTATGCTTTTTTCGGCATAGCTGTCGGATTTTTTGTGTGCCGATTAACTTTGTCTGTTGTTTTTTTCAAAGTATTATGTTTTTTGTGGCGGCATATAATACAAATCTTATCTGTGGTAAATTCATTGCTCGCGCGATTTACCGCTGTATTTAACCGTTTTTATACCAAATGTTTTAAAAAAGCGGCGTTTTTGTTAAAAAAACTCTTGAAATCAACCGTCGGTTTGTTGTATACTAAGCGTGATCGAAATATTTTGACGGAGCAGAGTGATAATGAAATCGTCCAAAAAAAAGAATAAGAGCATTCTTTTGCGTATTTTTGTTCTCGGTGTTTGCACATATATGATAATAACGCTTGCCAATCTGCTTAACACGCTTAATAAAAGCCGTTCGGAATTGAACGCCCTCAGGGCGCAGTATGCTTCGGAAAAAAACGATATAGCGGAATTAAAAGCCATACTGTCGGAAGGCTCGGAAAATAAAATGATCGAAAAAGCGGCGAGAGAACGCTTGGGTTACGTTTATTCGGACGAACAGGTATTTATTGATATATCGGGAAATTGATCGGGTTGACGGCGGTTTAACACGCCGTGCCTGAGTATTTATAATCTTTTTAGGGGGATTTACAGTTTATATGCAGTTAGCTGTCGGACAAATTGTTGAGGGTAAAATTACGGGCATTACCAATTTCGGTGTTTTCGTTGACCTTGGTGAAGGGAAAACAGGTATGGTACATATCTCTGAGGTTGCGCGCACTTATGTAAATGATATTAATGAGTTCGTTAAAATCAATGACGTTGTGAAAATGAAGATTCTCAGCATAAGCGATGAAGGAAAGATCAGCCTCAGCATAAAACGCGCTATTGAGCCTGAAAGATCCCAACGTGATAACGGCGAAAGAAAGTTTTCACAACATTCAAAGCCAGACAGTTCTTATACTTGGACTCCTAAAAAGAGCGAACCCGCAAGTTTTGAAGAAATGATGAACCGTTTTAAGCAGGTCAGCGACGATAAGTTTTCTGACCTTAAACGGAAAAATCCCGATTCAAGGCGAACGAAACGCGGGGCATCAAAATAAAACCATATTGGGCGGAATTCCCGTTTTGGACGGCAATTCTGCCTTATGTTTTGTGAACGGAGTATTTATGGATATACGTGAGGTAAACACCTCTGAGATAATCAAAAAGGTTGAAGAACTTTGTATTAGGGCAAACCGATTTTTGCCTGACGATATTGAAAAGCAGATAGACCTCTGTGCCGAGACTGAATCGGACGGTCTTGCCCGCAGTATTCTCGGCGATATTAAAAACAACATTACCGCCGCTAAAAGCTACTCCTTGCCGATTTGCCAGGATACGGGTATGACGGTTGTTTTTATTGAGGTCGGACAAGATGTTCATATTGTCGGCGGTCTGCTTGAAGACGCTGTTAATGAGGGCGTGCGCCGCGGATATGAAAAGGGATTGCTGAGAAAATCCGTTGTGTCAGACCCGCTTGTAAGAGAAAACACGGGCGATAATACGCCTGCTGTTATTCACACAAGAATTATAAGCGGAAATAAAATTAAAATCACGGTTGCTCCTAAGGGCTTCGGCAGTGAAAATATGAGCGGTATCAGAATGCTCACGCCTTTTGACGGCAGGGACGGTGTGATTAAAGCGGTTTTGGAAATTGTTTCAAACGCTTCGTCAAACCCCTGTCCGCCTATGATAGTTGGTGTAGGTATCGGCAGTGACTTTGAAGGCTGTGCGATGCTTTCAAAGGTAGCTTTGTGCCGCAGTATTGATAAACGAAATCCTAACAAATACTATTCGGATCTTGAAAACGAACTGCTTGAAAAAATTAATGCTCTCGGCATAGGTCCGCAGGGCTTCGGCGGTGACTGTACTGCGCTTGCCGTAAACATTGAGTACGGCGCTACTCACATTGCGGGTCTGCCTGTTGCCGTTAATATAGGCTGTCACGTAACAAGACATATATCAGCCGAGGTGTAATAATGGAAGAATATAATTTAGTCGCTCCGTGTTTGTTCGGAGTTGAGGGAATAGCGGCTGATGAATTCAGGCGTATGGGATTTGAGCAGGTCAGCGCCGAAAACGGACGTGTTCTTTTGAAAGGCAATGCCGATATGCTGGCGCGCGCCAATATCTGTTCAAGGTTTGCCGAACGTATACTTATAAGCGTCGGTGAATTTTACGCAGAGACCTTTACCGAACTATTCGACAATGTAAAAAAACTTCCTTGGGAGGATTTTTTAAGAAAAGACGACGCTTTTCCTGTAAACGGGTGGAGCATTGATTCAAAACTGTTCAGTATTCCCGATTGCCAGTCAATAATCAAAAAGGCTGTTGTTGAACGGCTGAAAGCTAAATACGGTTGCCAATGGTTTGAAGAAACGGGACCCGAGTATAAAATTCGCTTTTCAATTCATAAGGACAGGGTTACCGTTATGATAGACACTTCGGGCGAGGGTCTGCATAAACGCGGTTACCGCAGAAATTCAAACGACGCACCGCTTAAAGAGACCCTTGCGGCTTCAATATGCGATCTTGCAAGGATATATCCCGATACAAAGCTGTATGATCCTATGTGCGGAAGCGGAACTATCTTAATAGAGTCAGCCCTAATGGCAACCAAAACCGCTCCCGGATTGTACCGCTCTTTCGCCGCCGAAAGATACGGCTTTTTAGACAGAGAGGCTTGGAGCAGAGAAAGGACGCGCGCACGCGATTTGATATGCCGTAATGTCGATTTTACGGCTTTCGGTTATGACATTGACCCGAAGTGTATTGAACTTACAATGGCAAACGCAAAAAAAGCGGGCGTTGACAGATATATTAAAGCAAGCGTAGGCAATATCAAGGACTTTACTGTACCCGAAGAACGCTGTGTCACAATAACAAATCCGCCGTACGGCGAGCGTTTGCTCGATGTGAAAGCCGCCGAGGATATTTACAGGGTAATGGGCGAAAGATTTGAAGCGGGTAAGGGCAGAAAGTACTATATTATCAGCCCGCACGACGAATTTGAAAAATTCTTTGCCCGCACCGCCGACAAGCGCAGAAAACTGTATAACGGTATGATAAAATGTCAGCTTTATATGTATTTCAGGCAGTCGGAGGCAAATAAATGAGATATGTTTTCATAATTAATCCCGTTGCAGGAAAGGGCAGGACTCAGGAGCTTATAGCGGATAAGATAAACCGTTATTTTGAACTAAACGGCGGCGATTACTCCGTTTTTTATACCCGGTGCCGTAACGACGCCTGCAATATCGCTTCCAAGGAAGCGGCAAAGGGCGACGAGGTTTGTATATTTGCCTGCGGCGGCGAGGGAACCAGCTTTGAGGTTATTAACGGTGTGTACGGCCACGAAAACGCAACGGTCGGCGTTATACCGTGCGGCTCGGCTAATGATTTTTTGAAATATTTTGATGACAGCAATGCTTTTTTGGATATTGAAAATCAAATCAGCGGTTCAAAGGTTAAAATGGACTTAATAAAAGCAGGGGATAAGTATTGCCTTAACGGTTGTTCTGTCGGTATGGACGCTATGGTGGCAAACGATATGCGGCTGTTTAAACGTATTCCGTTGGTAAGCGGCAGTATGGCTTACAAATTGTCCATTGTTAAAACTTTTATGAAAAAACTCGGTGTTAAAATCAATGTTAATATCGACGGTGAGGATATGGGTGAAAATAACTGTCTGTTTGCCGTTGTCGCAAACGCCCCGTATTACGGCGGAGGGTTTAAAGGCACACCCGACGCGGTTCCAAACGACGGCAGTTTGGATTTTACTATGATAGACGTTATAAGCAAGGTTCGTATTCCGAAATTTCTGTCTTTATATAAAAACGGAAATCACCGAGGTTTGGATTATTGTAAAATGCGGCGGTGCAAAAAGGTGGAAATTACTGCAACGAAGCCTTTGCCGATAAATATGGATGGGGAAATCATTTTTTCTGATAAAATATGTTTTGAAATTGTTCGCAGTGCCGTTAATTTTCTTGTACCGCAAAGCATTTCTCAAAAAATATTAATAAATGTTTAACTTTTATTAACTTTTATTGACTTTTAGAATAATAGTAGTTAAAATTTATTATGTAGCATATTTTGGTATGTGGTAATTACTGATTAATATATATTGGAGGAGTTAAAATGACAATCAAACCGTTGGCAGACAATGTTGTCATCAAAGCTACGGAGGCAGAGGAAACAACCAAGAGCGGTATCGTTCTTACCTCATCGGCAAAGGAAAAACCGCAGATAGCGGTAGTTGTTGCCGTAGGTCCCGGAGGTGTGGTTGACGGTAAAGAGGTTAAAATGACCGTCAATGTCGGCGATAAGGTTATCGCGGCTAAGTATTCGGGAACTGACATCAAGATTGAAGACGAGGAGTACACAATACTCCATCAGGCTGATATTTTGGCAATCGTAGAATAATTCGGAGGAGTTTTTATTATGGCTAAAAATATTATTTTCGGCGAAGAAGCCCGTAAATCACTTCAAAACGGTGTTGATAAACTTGCCGATGCAGTGAAGGTTACATTAGGACCCAAGGGCAGAAACGTTGTACTTGATAAGAAATACGGCTCGCCCTTAATCACTAACGATGGCGTTACAATCGCAAAGGAAATTGAGCTTGACGACCCGTTTGAAAATATGGGCGCACAGCTTGTAAAAGAAGTTTCCGTCAAGACAAATGACGCCGCAGGCGACGGTACTACGACTGCAACCGTTCTGGCTCAGGCTCTTATTAACGAGGGTATGAAGAATGTTGCCGCAGGCGCAAACCCAATGGTTGTTAAAAAGGGCATAAAGAACGCAGTTGACACCGCTATTGATACAATAATCAAAAATTCAAAGAAAGTCAGCGGCAGTGATGATATTGCGCGTGTTGCTACCGTTTCTTCGGGCGACGCCGTAATAGGTAAGCTCATTGCTGAGGCTATGGAAAAAGTTACCGCCGACGGCGTTATAACCGTTGAGGAATCAAAGACTGCCGAAACTTATTCGGAGGTTGTCGAGGGTATGCAGTTTGACAGGGGTTACATTACTCCTTATATGGTTACCGATTCCGATAAGATGGAAGCTGTTATCGACGACGCTTTGATTCTTATAACCGATAAGAAGATTTCTAATATTCAGGAGATACTTCCCTTGCTTGAACAGATCGTTCAGTCGGGCAAAAAACTCCTTATAATTGCCGAGGATATTGAGGGTGAGGCTCTGTCTACACTCATAGTAAATAAGCTCCGCGGCACATTTACCTGCGTTGCGGTAAAAGCGCCCGGATTTGGCGACAGACGTAAGGAAATGCTCCGTGATATAGCAATTCTCACAGGCGGCGAGGTTATTTCCGAGGAATTGG
>CAKSQT010000022.1 GCA_934486755.1 uncultured Eubacteriales bacterium
TTAACGAGTATTTTAACAAAGCAATGCGAAAAATCTGCACACGAAAAACGGGTTCGGATTTATTACCGCTTGCCTAAGGAGCCGTTAGTTATGAATGAAGAAAAAGTGCAACGCAAATCGGGCGGTCTTTATAAAAACGTAAAGGTTTCCGTTAAAACGGTCAATATCGTAATTATAATAGGTATAATCGCGCTGTTCGCCGCAATGGCGTTTTTGGTAAAACACAACGGTTTTACCGTATCATTCAACACCAACGGCGGCTCCGCTGTTGCAAGCCAAAAGGTACTGTACGGCGAAACAGTTTCGGCAGACGAAACGCCCGTTAAAGAGGGCTACACTTTCAGCGGTTGGTACCGCGATCCCGACTGCACAGTCAAATGGGATACCGAAAACGATACCGTGACCGACAGCTTAACGCTGTATGCAGGCTGGCAGGATAGACAGTAGACATTAGATGAATACGCGCTCCGCGCGGATTATATTAATTCAGCGTAACAATTCAAAACGCAATCGGCTCTCACCGCTAAAACGGGAGAGCCGATTGCGTTTTTGGTATTCATATAAACTTCTTTATATATTCAATCTGTATATCCGCGGAATTTCCGCCCGTACCGCCTGCCGAAATTCTCTTTGAAACGCAGGTTTCAAGCGATATTTCTTTAAACAGACCGTCGTCAAACAAATCGCTGTATTTCTTGTATTCTTCAAGCGGAAGCGTTTCAAGCACAAGTCCCTTTTCAATACATTCGGCGACTATCATACCGACGTTTTTATAAGCCGTTCTGAACGGCATACCCTTTTTAACAAGGAAGTCGGCAAGGTCGGTGGCATTTATAAAACCTTTTTGGGCGGCTTTATACATATTATCGGTCAGGACCGTCATTGTATCCAACATCGGCGTAAACACGCCGAGACACATCTTCACCGTATCAACAGCGTCAAAAAGCGACTCCTTATCCTCCTGCATATCCTTGTTATAGGCAAGCGGAATACCTTTGAGAACAGTCAGCATAGACATCAAATCGCCGTATACCCTGCCCGTCTTGCCGCGGACAAGCTCCGCCATATCTGGATTTTTCTTTTGCGGCATTATGCTTGAACCCGTTGTATATCCGTCGTCAAGCTCGATAAACTTGAACTCCCACGACGACCACATAACGATTTCCTCAGAAAAGCGCGACAAGTGCATCATAACGGTGGCGTATGCGCTCAACAGCTCAACACAAAAATCCCTGTCGGAAACGCCGTCTATACTGTTGAGGGTTATACCGTCAAACCCGAGCTGCTTTGCCGTCATATAACGGTCGGTGTCATAGGTAGTGCCTGCAAGCGCGCAGGAGCCGAGGGGCGAATAGTTCATTCGTTTAACCGCGTCCTCTATCCTTGAAATATCACGCGTAAACATCATTCCGTAGGCAAGAATATGGTGCGCAAAGGTTATGGGCTGCGCTCTTTGAAGATGCGTATATCCAGGCATTATAGCGGTTTTATATTCCTCCGCCTTTTTACATATAACATACAGGAGTTTTTTTATAAGTCCGACAATTTCCGCCGATTCGTCACGCAGATACATACGTATATCCACGGCAACCTGATCGTTACGGCTGCGGGCAGTATGCAGACGTTTGCCTGTATCACCTATCCTTTTGGTAAGCTCCGACTCGACAAACATATGAATATCCTCGGCGTCAAGGTCGAATAGGAGCTTTCCCGAATTAATATCGTCAAGAATTTCAGCTAAGCAATCCACTATTTTTGCGCTGTCTTCCTTCGATATAATCCCCTTTTCGGCAAGCATAGAGGCGTGCGCCATTGAGCCTGTTATATCCTGCTTATACATTCTCGAATCAAAATGAATGGAAGAATTAAAATCGTCCGCCTGCTTGTCAAGCGCTTTTTGAAATCTTCCCGCCCACATCTTTTCCATACATATATACCTGCTTATTTAATATTGTTTTTCAGTTTCATTTTAGCGTAAACCTTTGTCGGCAAACCGTAAAGGTTGATAAATCCTGCCGAATCAGCCTGATTGTATACCTCGTCCTCGTCAAAGGTAGCTATTTCGGGGTCATAGAGTGAATACGGCGAGGTTACGCCAGCGTTTATCATATTGCCCTTATAAAGTTTAAGGGTTACATCGCCCGTGACCGTTTTCTGAGTTGTTTTAACAAAGGATAAAATTGCCTCGGTAAGCGGTGTGAACCACTGGGCGTTATAAACAAGCTCGGCGAGCTTTTGGGCAACAAGTGATTTATAATGAGCCGTTTCTTTATCAAGGCAGATGGTTTCAAGCACATTGTGCGCCTTATAGAGTATCGCGCCTCCTGGGGTTTCGTAAACGCCCCTGCACTTCATTCCGACAAGACGGTTTTCAACTATATCAAGAAGACCTATTCCGTTTGCGCCTCCCAGTTCGTTCAGCTTGGTGACAAGCTCAACAGAATCCATTTCCTTGCCGTCAACCGCTGTGGGTATACCCTTTTCAAAATGTATTGTCACATAGGTAGGCTTATCGGGAGCCATTTCAGGCGAAACGCCCATTTCAAGGAAGCCTTCCTTATTATATAAAGGCTCGTTCTTGGGGTCTTCAAGGTCAAGTCCTTCGTGGGAAAGGTGCCATATATTCTTATCCTTTGAATAGTTTGTCTCGCGGTTTATTTTAAGCGGAACATTGTGAGCCTCGGCGTATTCTATTTCTTCCTCACGCGATTTAATGTTCCACTCACGCCAGGGAGCGATTATCGGCATATCGGGTGCGAACGCCTTTATGGCAAGTTCAAAACGCACCTGATCGTTGCCCTTACCCGTACAGCCGTGGCAAATTGCGTCGGCGCCCTCTGCAATGGCAATTTCTGCAATACGCTTGGCTATCGGAGGACGTGCAAACGCCGTGCCGAGCATATAATCCTCATAAAGCGCGCCTGCCTGAACGCACGGAAAAACGTAATCGTCCAAAAATTCCTTTGTAAGATCTTCGACATAGAGCTTTGACGCACCTGTTTTAAGCGCTTTTTCTTCAAGTCCTTCAAGCTCGCTCGCCTGACCGACGTTGCCCGAAACCGCGATTATTTCGGGATTATTATAGTTTTCCTTCAACCACGGAATGATTATTGAAGTATCAAGTCCGCCCGAATACGCCAAAACTACCTTTTTTATCTCTTTCTTATCCATAATTATACCTCCTGAATTTGCCCCGCTATATATATGTATATAGGCAAAACGGCAAATATTAATTTCTATGCATAAATAGTAACACATTTTGTATAAATATGCAACACCTAAATTGAATTTATTTTTTTTCTAATCAAATAACATTAAAAACACCGCGTAGTTACGGCTTTTTGTGCAGTTTAACGCTATTATGCAGATTTTTGCATAATATGCAGAAATTGTCAGTCAATCTATATTGGAATAAAAACACGTTGTTAAATGTGAACAATTTTTTAATTCGGTTATTGGTGAATTTTATTTAAGGAACTAAATTTGATTTTATTCGACCGTTTTTGCTTGACATAGCCGCTTGGCTGTGCTAAAATCTTTACAAATCTTGAAGGAAGCGAGGAAAAAACAATGTTTGGTTTCGGTTTTAAAAACTCAACCTCTTATTGTACAGATGCCGCAAACGCACCTGAGTCTCGTTCTGCCTTCAATTTAGTTAACGTCAAGGACACTGCCGTCGCAGTGTCCCTTTTTGTTTTTCGACTTATTAACATAGTCATTAGCCGAATTATTATTAACGTCCTTATAATTATACAAAACGAAAACGTAAGGCTTAGAAAGCAATTAAAAGTTAACACAAGCGCCGGTTCAATTTGTTAAGCAAACCGTAATCGGAAATCAAAAGCTTGCGACTTTGCTTTTTAAGCAGAGCCGCTTTTATTTTTGGTTTTTACAGTGAGCATACGAGAACCGAAGCTGCATACTATAAATAAAAGTGACGTATTCGATTCTTATATGCTTACTGATAAAAATAAATATAAAATACAAAAGAAAGAGGTAATCAAAATGAAGAAATTCACAAAGGTTGCAAGTGCTGCGGTAGCTGTCGCTATGGTAGTAACAAGTCTTGCCGGCTGTGGTTCATCGAAAGGTTCCGACAGCTCGGCTATCAAAATCGGCGGTATAGGCCCGATAACAGGTGCTGCCGCAATTTACGGTAAAGCTGTTAAAAACGCTGCCGAGATCGCTGTTGAGGAAATCAACGCAAAGAACGACGGCGTTAAGTTCGAGTTCAAGTTTGAAGACGATGAACACGACGCCGAAAAATCCGTAAACGCATACAACACACTTAAAGACTGGGGTATGCAGATTCTTATGGGTACCGTTACTACCACTCCGTGCATTGCGGTTTCCAGCGAAACAAATGCGGACAACATCTTCCAGCTCACTCCTTCGGCTTCTTCCACCGATGTAATCGGCGGTCAGCCCGATAAGGACGGCAACGTTACCATTCAGCGTAAATCAAACGTATTCCAGATGTGCTTTACCGACCCGAACCAGGGCGTTGCGTCTGCGGACTACATCAGCAAGCAGAAGCTCGGCTCCAAGATAGCCGTTATCTACAACAACTCTGACGCTTATTCAACAGGCATCTATCAGAAGTTCGTTGCTGAGGCTGACAAGAAGGGTCTTTCGGTAGTAAGCACAAGCACATTTACCGATGACAGCGCTAACGATTTCAGTTCACAGCTTAACGAAGCTAAGGCTGCTGGCGCAGACCTGCTCTTCCTGCCTATCTACTACACTCCTGCTTCACTTATCTTAAAGCAGGCAAACGATATGCAGTTTGACGTAAAGGTATTCGGCGTTGACGGTATGGACGGCATACTCTCTATAAAGAACTTCGATACTTCTCTTGCAGAAGACGTAATGCTCCTCACGCCTTTCACCGCTGACGCTACCGATGAAAAGACTCAGAACTTTGTTAAGAAGTACAAAGAAAAGTTCGGCGATACTCCTAACCAGTTCGCGGCTGACGCTTACGACTGCATCTATGCTCTGTATGAGGCTTGCAAGGCCGCTGGCGTTACAGCAGATATGTCGGCAGAAGACATCTGCACAGCTTTGACAGCACAGTTCACCGCTTCTGACTTCACATTTGACGGTCTTACAGGCGAAGGCGTTAAATGGTCTGATTCAGGCGAAGTTTCCAAGTCTCCTAAGGGTATGATAATCAAAAACGGCGCATACGTTGGTATGTAATTTAATTTAAAATCCGAAAAAGGTAAACGGTTCGGGCAGGTCACATTACCGTTCCTGCCCGTCCGTCCTATTTATTTGTTTGAGGTGTAAGCAATGACTTTAATTTCTAACTTGATAAACGGAATAAGTCTCGGAAGCATTTACGCCATAATTGCACTCGGATACACTATGGTATACGGTATTGCAAAAATGTTGAACTTTGCACACGGCGATGTTATTATGGTCGGCGCATACATATCCTATATATGCACAACATCAATGAACATTCCGCCGATAATCTCTGTTCTCATCGCTATGGCAGTATGTACTGTATTGGGTATACTTATTGAAGGACTTGCTTATCGTCCTCTCAGAAAAGCGTCTTCCCTTGCAGTTCTTATTACCGCCATAGGCGTAAGCTACTTTTTACAGAACGCCGCCCTTCTCATATGGGGCAGTAACCCGAAAGCGTTCAGTTCGATAGTTCCGTTCAATTCAATCTCTTTATTTGACGGCAAGTTGATAATAACTGCCGAATCCATAACGACCGTATGTATTTGTATCATCATAATGGTCGCTCTTTCCTTGTTTACCAAAAAGGGTAAAATGGGTAAGGCTATGCGTGCCGTATCTGAGGATAAGGACGCAGCCCAGCTTATGGGAATAAACACGAATGCTACAATTTCAATGACCTTTGCAATAGGCAGCGCGCTTGCCGCAATAGCGGGCGTACTTCTCTGCTCTGCTTATCCCGTACTTGTTCCTACAACAGGTTCTATGCCAGGTATAAAGGCGTTTACCGCCGCGGTTTTCGGCGGTATCGGTTCAATACCGGGCGCTATGATAGGCGGTGCTCTGCTCGGTATAATTGAGATTTTTGCCAAATCATATATATCCACCGCATTGTCAGACGCAATAGTTTTTGCGGTACTGATTGTGGTATTGCTCGTTAAGCCGACAGGGCTTCTCGGCAAGAAAATAAGCGAAAAGGTGTGAGGTGCGGAATATGAGTATTTCTTCTAAATATAAGTCTCTCAGCAAATATGCGCGCACCAACATTAAGACCTACGGTCTTGTTCTCATCGCCTTTGCAATTCTCCTCCCGATGCAGTCGTCGGGTATGATCAACAATTCACTCAGCGGACAGATGGTTCCTATCTGTGCCTACATAGTTTTGGCTATTTCGCTTAACCTTACTGTCGGCGTGCTCGGCGAGTTAAGTCTGGGACACGCAGGCTTTATGAGCGTGGGCGCTTTCAGCGGCGTCATCGCCGCGGCAAGTCTTCAAAATTCCGTGACATCGGAACCGTTAAGACTTCTTATTACAATTATAGTCGGCGGCATAATGGCAGGCATAGCGGGTCTGTTAATAGGAATCCCTGTTCTTCGTCTGCGCGGCGACTATCTTGCGATAGTTACCCTTGCTTTCGGCGAAATTATTAAAAACATAATCAACTGTGTTTATGTCGGCATTGACGACAACGGTCTTCATGTAAGTATGAAGGACACCGCGTCTCTTGGAATGACAAACGGTAAAATAATACTCAACGGACCTCAGGGTGCGGTCGGTATTTCAAAAATCGCGACACTTACGGCTGGCGTAATCCTGATTGTATTTACTCTTTTTGTAGTAATCAATCTTATTTACAGCCGTTCGGGACGTGCGATAACCGCTATTCGCGATAACCGCATTGCCGCCGAGTCTGTCGGTATAAGCATAACAAAATACAAGCTGACAGCGTTTATAACCTCCGCAGCGCTTGCGGGTATGGCGGGCGCACTCTACGCTATGAACTTCTCCACCGTTGCTGCAAAGAAATTCGACTTCAATACTTCTATATTGATTCTCGTTTTCGTAGTTCTCGGCGGAATGGGCAACATTCTCGGTTCAATTATTGCGACAACTGTTCTTTATATGCTGCCCGAGCTTTTGCGTGAGTTTGCGGATTACAGAATGTTGCTCTACGCAATAGTTCTTATTGCTGTAATGCTTATCACGAACAGTGAAAAAGCAAAATTATTCCTTGAAAACCTTGAACTTAAATTCAAATCATTGTTTAAGAAAGAAAAAGGTTCTCAAAATGAAGCGGAGGGTTCTGACAATGGATAAAATGGTACCTTATCCGTCGGGTGCGATAGTACCCGAGCGCGACGTAAACAAAAATCCCATTCTTGAAACCCATCACTTAGGGATAGATTTCGGCGGTCTTACCGCTGTTGACGAATTTTCGCTGACCGTGGGGCGCACCGAAATAGCAGGACTTATCGGTCCTAACGGTGCAGGCAAAACGACCGTTTTCAATATGCTTACCAACGTTTATCAGCCCTCGCGCGGTACGATAATGCTGGACGGTAAATCTACCGCAGGAAAGAGTACCGCACAGGTAAACAAAATGGGTATTGCGCGTACCTTCCAAAACATACGTCTGTTTTCAAATATGTCGGTAATTGACAATGTTAAGGTCGGTCTGCACAATTCAATCAAAGAGGGCTTCATTCCCTCCGTGACCCATTTGTTCACATACCGCGGTGCCGAAAAGAAAGCAAACGAGCGCGCGCTTGAACTGCTTGACTTTTTCTCGATGGCAGATATGGCAACCGCAGAGGCAGGATCGCTTCCCTACGGTGCGCAGAGAAGACTTGAAATAGTAAGAGCGCTTGCAACAAATCCTGGAATAATCCTCCTTGACGAGCCTGCCGCAGGTATGAACCCGTCGGAGACTGCCGAGCTTATGGATAATATCCGCCGTATACGCGATACATTCCATATTGCGGTTATGCTTATAGAACATGATATGAACCTTGTTATGAACATCTGCGAGGGCATTTGCGTTCTTGACCACGGAAAGATAATAGCCAAGGGCACGCCTGATGAAATCAAGTCAAACCCGACTGTTATAGAGGCTTATCTCGGCAAAAAGAAGGAGGCGGACGGAAATGCTTAAAGTCAATGACATAAACGTTTACTACGGCAATATACACGCCTTAAAGGATATTTCTCTTGAAGTTCATCCCGATGAAATAGTTGCCCTTATAGGCGCCAACGGCGCAGGCAAATCCACAACGCTTAAAACCATTTCGGGACTTATGCGTTCAAAAACGGGAAGCATAACGCTTATGGACGAGGATATTTCCCACGTAGACGCACACAAGCTGGTTTCAAAGGGTCTTGCTCACGTTCCCGAGGGACGCCGCATTTTCTTGCAGATGACCGTTCAGGAAAATCTTGAAATGGGCGCTTATACTCAGCCCGGATACGTAAAGGACGGCATAGCCGATGTATTTGCTCGTTTTCCCCGTCTTAAACACCGTAAAAACCAGATTGCGGGCACGCTTTCGGGCGGCGAACAGCAGATGCTTGCAATGGGACGCGCGCTTATGAGTAAGCCGAAGCTGCTTATGCTTGACGAGCCTTCTATGGGTCTTGCTCCTATCCTTGTTCAGCAGATATTTGATATAATCAAAGAACTGCACGAGGCGGGAACGACCATTCTTCTCGTTGAGCAGAACGCCGAAATGGCGCTTCAAATTGCTGACCGTGCCTATGTTCTTGAATCGGGCAGAATAACCCTTTCAGGCACAGGCAAAGAACTTGCACAAAGCGACAAAATTAAAAAAGCCTACTTAGGCGGATAAAACATATACAAGTATAATTAATAGCCTCGGTTTAAACCGAGGCTATTTGTTTTTGCCTATTTTGTTTACTTTTCCGTTTTCTTTTCTTTCCTGTAAAAGCACATTCCTACAATCATTATAACCGCAAAAACTATCAAGTAGAAAAGAACTGGGAATGAGAACTTGCCGTCCTCAGCCGCTTTCATATACGGGCTTATACCGTGGGCGTATATTGCCGCGAAAATCATAAACAGCGACGCCAATATTGATATAAGCGGCATAACTATGTTTTTAAGCACATTCTGTTTGCCGTGCTTGAAAATATACATAACAAATATCGGTATGTAGAAAGCGTATATCGTTATTATCGGCAGTTCAGAAGAATCAAAACTGAAAAGTCCGAACAGCGGCTCGCGCAGATTTGCACCGTAGAAATAGAACAGCCACAAAGCGCAGTATATAAGTCCGCATACCGCCGAATTTGATGGCATATTGGTCTTTTCGTCAAGCTGTTTCAAGGTTTTGGGCGCAGGTCCGTGATTTCTTACGGCGATTGAGTACATACCGCGTGTGCAGCCCATCATCAGTCCGTTGAGAGTGCCGAGACAGGATATTATTATAAACGTATTGAGTATTCCGCCGCCAACATTTCCGAATATTTTAAGAAACGCCGATGTTGAACCCTCGGTCCGCAAAACATCTACGTTTGCGGCTCCTGAAAGTCCTATATAATAAAGTATATAGACCGAAATTATTATTATCGCGCCGACGGTGAGCGCTATCGGGAGATTGCGCTTAGCGTTTTTAAGCTCCGCATTTATTGATGTTGCAATGATCCAGCCTTCATAAGCAAAGGCGGTGGCGACGACCGCGGCAAATATGCTCGTAAATCCGCCAGATTCCGAAACGCTCCAAGTGTTAAACGCGGCGGTCATATTACCGTTTACTAAGCCGACAACCGTTCCGACAACCGCCATAATTGAAAGCGGAACCAGCTTTATAACAGTAGAGCTTACCTGAAACTTTCCAGCCAATTTAGGCGACAGCACGCTTAAAGCATATATAAGGCAGAGATAAAGGCAGGCAAGCGTCATACAGGTGCCGCCCGTAATATCGGTTGAACCGAACAAAGCAAGTGTGTACCGCGCCGAAACCCACGCAAGCACCGAGGTCATACCTGGGTAGTATACCGTTGTCATAAACCAGCCGACAGCATAGGCGTACCGCCCGCCGACTACTGCTTCTGCATAATCCACAACGCCGTTTACTTTTTCATACTGTGCCGCAAGTCCCGAAAAGGTCAACGCGCATATCACCATTACCGCACCGCCGATAAGCCACGCCAATATACCGAGAGGCATATTCCCGTCTGTGTAATTCAAAATGTCCTGCGCTTTGAAAAACACGCCCGAACCGATTACTATACCCACCACCATACATATAGCGGTAGGCAGACCGTACCTTTTTTCCAGCTTTTGTTCCACAAAAATTCCCCCTTAATTTATTTTATTTACTGCCCGTAGAGCCGAAACCGCCTGCTCCCCTATCGGTATTTGAAATTTCGTCCGCCTCGACAAAGTCAACCGTCAGATACGGGGTTATTACCAACTGAGCTATCCGCTCGCCGTCCTCGATCTGTTGAACCGAGTTTGAATGGTTGTGGAGCGATACCATTATTTCTCCCCTGTAATCGCTGTCAACAACGCCGACCTTGTTTGCGGGAGCAAGACCCCGTTTGGTTGCTATTCCGCTGCGTGCATAGATAAGTCCCGCATAACCCTCGGGAATTTCCAAAGCGATACCCGTATGTATCAGCTTTGTTTCACCCGATTCAAATACCTCTTTGCCGCCGTCAAGACAGGCATACAGGTCTGCGCCCGCCGCCGAGGCAGAACCGTAGCTTGGGACTGTTGCCTTTGAATTGAGCTTTTTAAACTTTACTTTTACCATATTTGCACTCCTAATCGTATATTGATTCGCTGCCCATTTTACGCTCCCAAACGCCGTCAAGCAGGACGGTTGCGCCAAGATTAAGCGAATTTTTAACATCTATTATTCTTTGATTTGACGAACCTCTGAACAAAAGTGCGGGGCTTTTAAGCTCCTCCACGAATTTTCCGTCCACCAAAACGTCCAGCTCTTTAAGTATTTCAAGCACGCGCGGATCGCTGTCTTTCAAGAGCTGTTTTTCAAATTCAAAGCCCGTATAACACCAAATTGTTTTTTCGGGATATTTTTCATTAAACAGTTTAACAAGTTTTAATATTCCGTCCCTGTTTTCAGGCTCAAACGGTTCCCCGCCGAGAAGCGAAAGTCCTGCTATATGCGTTTTTTCGCACGAATTTATAATATCGGCGATAACCCCGTCATCAAACTTATTGCCGTAATTAAAATCCCACGCCTCGCGGTTAAAGCAATTCTTGCAGTGATGTCTGCAACCGCTTACGAACAGCGAAACGCGAACCCCAGGTCCGTTAGCAATATCAAATTTTTTTATAACCGCATAATTCATTATAAAGCCTCTCTGATAGAAGTAGGGGACGGCGTTTTGCACCGTCCTCTACCGTTTGATATTTAATATCTATCATCACAGATGCAGTACACGCTCTTTAATTTCCTGAGTTCTGCCCTGATTCCAGAATTGCGTGCCGATGTATCCGCAGGTGCGGCGCGCAACATTCATTTTGTCCTGATCGGTGTTTCCGCAGTTAGGACATTTCCAAATGAGTTTTCCGTCGGCGTCCTCTTTAATTTCGATCTCGCCGTCATATCCGCAGACGTGGCAGAAGTCGCTCTTTGTATTAAGCTCCGCATACATTATATGATCATAGATAAATTTCATTACCGCAATTACAGCGTCAATATTGTTTTGCATATTCGGAACTTCAACATACGAAATTGCTCCTCCGGGTGAGAGCGCCTGGAATTTGGCTTCAAGCTCCAACTTGTCAAAAGCATCTATTTCCTCGGTAACGTGAACGTGATAACTGTTGGTGATATAATTCTTATCGGTAACGTTCTTTATAATACCGAAACGCTTTTGCAGACATTTTGCAAACTTATATGTCGTGCTTTCAAGCGGCGTTCCGTAAAGCGAATAGTCGATATTTTCGTCCGCCTTCCACTTTGCGGTATATTCATTGAGTTTTTTCATTATTTCAAGACCGAGCTTTTCACCCTCAGCCTCGGTAAGTTTTTTGCCGATAAGGCTGTAAACGCACTCCCACAGTCCCGCATAGCCGAGCGAGAGGGTCGAGTATCCGCCGTGCAGATACTTGTCTATCGTCTCGCCCTTTTTAAGGCGGAGCAATGCTCCGTGCTGCCAGAGTATCGGCGCCGCGTCGGACAGGGTTCCCGTAAGGCGCTCGTGGCGCGCTTGGAGCGCCCTGTGGCAAAGCTCCATACGCTCGTCAAATATCTGCCAGAATTTTTCCATATCCTTGTCGGCAGACAGACCTATATCAACAAGGTTTACTGTCACAACGCCCTGATTGAAACGTCCGTAATACTTCGGTTTGCCGTTTTCGTCGACATAAGGAGTTAAGAAGCTGCGGCAGCCCATGCAGGTATAGCAGTGACCCTCGCCGTTCTTGTCGATCTTGTTTTCGAGCATAATTTTTTCCGAAATATAATCGGGAACCATACGCTTGGCGGTGCATTTTGCCGCCAATTGCGTGAGATACCAATACTTACTGTCCTCAGTGATATTATCTTCTTCGAGAACATAGATGAGCTTCGGGAACGCAGGGGTTATCCATATACCCTTTTCGTTTTTAACGCCCCTATAACGCTGTTTGAGCGTTTCTTCGATTATCAGCGCAAGGTCGTTCTTTTCCTGCTCGTTCTTTGCTTCGTTAAGATACATAAACACGGTTACAAACGGAGCCTGTCCGTTTGTGGTCATAAGGGTTACGACCTGATACTGTATCATCTGAACACCGTTTCTTACCTCGTCTCTTAAACGCTTTTCGGTGATCTTATCTATTTTTTCTTCGGTTACGTTCTCGTCTATTTCCCTTAACTCCTCGGCAACGAGATTGCGTATCTTCTTACGGCTTATATCCACAAACGGCGCAAGATGGGTAAGACTTATGCTCTGACCGCCGTACTGGCAGGAGGCAACCTGCGCTATTATCTGGGTTGCGATATTGCAGGCGGTTGAAAAGCTGTGCGGTTTTTCAATAAGAGTACCGCTTATAACAGTACCGTTTTGCAGCATATCTTCAAGGTTTACAAGATCACAGTTGTGCATGTGCTGAGCAAAATAATCCGCGTCGTGGAAGTGAATTATACCCTGCTCGTGCGCCTCAACAATATCCGACGGCAAAAGTATACGCTTGGTTATATCCTTGCTTACCTCGCCTGCCATATAGTCGCGCTGAACGCTGTTTACGGTGGGATTTTTATTGGAATTTTCCTGCTTTACTTCCTCATTGTTACATTCGATAAGACTTAAAATTTGCTCGTCGGTAGTATTCGCCTTACGAATAAGCGCGCGGTTATAACGGTAGGTTATGTAACGGCGCGCAACATCAAAGGCGCGCTGGTTCATTATCTGATCCTCTACCATATCCTGTATTTCTTCAACGCTTAAAGACCTGTTGATATTCTGCGCGGCGCTCTCAACATCTTCGGCTATGCGCTTTATCTGAACGTCGCTCATACGTTCGCTCGGAACAACGCTTTCATTCGCTTTTTTTACCGCTATTACTATCTTTTGCGGATCAAAGCTGACCTCCGCACCGCTCCTTTTAATAATCTTCATAATTATCCCCCGTTGTGTTATAAAACAGATTTTTCAAACAACTAACACTATATCTTGTGTTAACATTTTCAATTATACCACAATTTTTTGTAATTTCAATACCTATTTGGAAAAAATTTATTTTTCTATATTTTTAAATCCCTGACCGAAAATCTCCCCCGCTTCGCCTATAACGGTAAAGGCGTCAGGCGCGCACTCGCCTATTATACGGCAAACTGAATACACCTGATGGCGGCGCACGGTACACATGAGCATCTTTTTATTACTCCCCGTATATGCCCCTACAACGTCTATTATTGTAACGCCGCGCTGAACCGCGGAAATCAGTTTTGAAGAAAGTTCTTTCCAATTTTCGGTTATCACGTATATTATTTTTCCCTTATCTGAGCCGTAAAGAACAACATCCATTATGCGCGACGACGCGTAAAGAGATATTACCGAATAGAGAGCGCTTTCTATATTATTATAGACTACTGCTGTAACCGCTACCACAACGGCGTCGGTTGCGAGTATCAATCTGCCCACAGTAATATGCGGATACCTTGAATTGATTATTTTCGCTATTATATCAACGCCGCCTGTTGTAGCGCCTCTGAGCATAACGGTGCTGAGTCCCGTTCCCGTCAGTATTCCGCCGAACACCGCCGCCAGCACGGGATCTATTTTGAACTTAGGCAAAAACGCCTCGGTAATTTCAAGTGTGACCGACATTGCCAACGTGGCAACAGCCGTTTTTGCAATAAAACCGCCGCCGAACCTCAAAAAGGCATATATAAGAAGCGGTACATTCAGAATAAAAACGCTTAAACCTGTCGGGATCATAAACAAATGGTTGAGAATAGCCGCTATACCCGTAATACCGCCTGGCGTTATCTCATTCGGCGTTATCAACATAGTGACCGCCGCCGAATAAATAAAACAACCCGTAAAATAAACCAAAATATCTGTCGCAAAATGAATTGCCTGCTTTTTCATAAAATACCTCCGAAAAAAACGGATACACCTTTAAATTAGTGTACCCGATTTTTCGTTCCATATTTTATTAAAAAGTTCTTCTATTCTGTCTTTTTTGCCCGCAAGATGCAAATATCCGAAAACACATTCCAACCCAGTTGCTATGTGATACTCGGCTCCCGTAGAGCTTTTCGGAGACCTGCCTGTGTGAAAATTTCGGCCTCTTTTAAAAACAGCAATCTCTTTTTCATCAAGAACAGGCTCTATAAGCGCGTATGCATCCGCCTGCGACGAGGCGTTTACAAACTTAACGGACAATCGGTGCAGCTCGCCCGACGGACGGTTTACCGCCGCAAGCCTTGTGCGCACGCAAAGACCGTAAACCGCGTCCCCGACAAAGGAAAGCACCGACGGACTTAACAAATTTACACTATCCATTATATAAACCCCTAATTACGGAACAAAATCAAATTCAACATCGTAAATATTTACGGTTTCACCCTCTTGTATCCCCGCTTCGGTAAGCGCGTCTATAATTCCCGAGGTTCTCAGCACTCTTTCAAAATACTGCAACGACTCATAATCATCGGGATCAATTGTATTCATAACGTCTACTATCCAATCGGCGTCCTCAACATAATAAACACCGCCACGCTTATTGACGGTAAACGTGCGCCTGTTGGATACGAAGGCTTTTTCTTCGCGCGCCTCAGGTTCATAGCGTTTTATCGGCGGCAGCAACGCAAGCTGTGCCGCAACGCATTTTATAAGCGCGTCCGTCCCCTCGGCAATAGCCGCCATAATTGGGAAGAATTTATAGCCTTTTTCTTCAAAATACCTTTTTATTTTTTCAACGGTTTCTTCATCGGTAAGGTCGCATTTATTGCCGACCACTATCTGTGGACGTTTTGCCAGTTCCTCGCTGAAAACCGCAAGTTCGTGATTAATTTTATTAAAATCGTCTATCGGGTCTCTGCCCTCACTGCCCGAAACGTCTATAACGTGAACAAGCAGACGGCAGCGCTCCACGTGGCGCAAAAATTCGTGACCGAGACCAACGCCCTCGCCCGCGCCCTCTATAAGACCCGGTATATCTGCCATAACAAAGGAACTGCCCTCGCCCATACGGACAACGCCGAGAACAGGGGTAAGCGTTGTAAAATGATAGTTTGCTATCTTCGGTTTTGCTTCGCTGACTACCGAAACAAGGGTGGATTTTCCTACATTCGGGAAGCCTATCAATCCCACATCGGCAAGAAGTTTCAGTTCAAGAACCACATCGAGCTCTTCACCTAGATTGCCGTTTTTTGCAAACCGAGGAACCTGTCTTGTGGCGGTTGCGAAATGGGTATTACCCCAGCCGCCGTTTCCGCCTTTGGCTATAACGACCGCTTCATCATCTGAAATATCGGCAATTATGCGCCCTGTTTCCGCCTCTTTAACAAGCGTTCCGTAAGGCACGCTTATAACAAGCGGCTGTGCGCTCTTGCCGCTGCAACGCGAAGCTCTGCCGTTTTCACCTGGCTGTGCGTTGTATTTTCTTTTGTATCTGAAATCGACAAGGGTTGAAAGATTGCTGTCAGCCTTGAAAATTATGTCGCCGCCTTTGCCGCCGTCGCCCCCGTCGGGTCCGCCTGCCGCAACATACTTCTCCCTATGAAAGGAGACTGCTCCGTCGCCGCCTTTGCCCGCCTTTAAATGTATTTTAGCTGTATCTACAAACATTATTATCCCCGTTCTGCCGCCGCGTCACCGATGAAGATATGGCGAACGGCAATTTTTAATACTGTTATACACGAAATTATTATATGCTTTCATCTGTTTCATAATCCTCCGACCCAAAATCAGGCTCGGATTCGAGAAACTCGTCATACAGGCGTTTTACCTTATCGAGGTCTTCTTCCTCAACATAAACGTCGGCGGCTATAAACCCTCCGCCGAAAACGACCTTCATACTGTCGTCAAAATCACGGTCGCACGCAAAAGCAATACCGTTATCCTTTAAAATATCTTCAAATATCTCGGCAGATACTACGTCTTCGATTGAAACCGCCAGAACAGGATTATTTAAAACCGCCTGTTCGGGTTCTGCCGATTCCTCGTTTAAAGATGCTATTTCAAGCTCGGCTCCGCACATAGGGCAAAGCACCGCTTCGTCTTCACAATCCGCACCGCAAACGCGACATTTAATCATAACATCAAGCCTCCGTTTTGCTTTTATAAAAATAAATCCGGACAGCTTGTTCCGCCGCCCGGATTAGGTTTTCCTTACTGCTCAACAGCGTAGATGCTGACCTGCTTGCGGTCCCTACCTACACGCTCAAACTTGACCTTGCCGTCAATCAGAGCAAAGAGAGTATCGTCAGACCCGCGGCCGACATTGTTGCCAGCGTGAATGTGAGTTCCCCTCTGTCTTACGAGAATGTTGCCTGCCAAAACGAACTGACCGTCTGCACGCTTAACGCCGAGACGCTTGGATTCGCTGTCACGTCCGTTCTTTGTGGAACCCATTCCCTTTTTATGAGCGAATAACTGTATGTTAATCTTTAACATTATCTACACCTCCGTAAATTCTGATATTGTTGCTGTACTGATCGCAAAGCTGTTCTATATGGAGTTTAAAACCCTGCAAGATTTTAACGGTAGCATCGCACGGGGAGCTTACATATAAAAACATCTTCCCGTCGTCAACGCTTATATCCGCTTTGTCTTTAACAACTTCGGTTATTGTATTAACCGTCATATATGCCGCGGAAGAAACCGACGCGCATACGAGCTTTCCGATCTCATCGTCACAGTCAACCGAACAGTGACCGCTGATTTTAAAGCCGCAAATAACGCCTTTATCAGCTGAAAATTTCACACTTGTCATACAAAATTAACCGATTTCGTTAATCTGTACCTTTGTGTAAGGCTGTCTGTGACCCATTTTGCGTGAACTGCTCTTCTTCGGCTTATAGGTGAAGACTGTTATCTTCTTACCCTTACCGTTCTTCAAAACGGTACCCTTTACAAAAGCGTCCTTAACATAGGGCTTGCCAACCTTCAAAGTTCTGTTACTTACAGCAACAACCTTATCAAAGGTGACTTCCTCGTCAACCTGAGCGTTGAGCTTTTCAACGTAAATAACGTCGCCGTTCTGAACACGGTACTGCTTTCCGCCTGTTTCAATAATTGCGTACATTTTGTTACACCTGCCTGTTTTTTCCAGTCTCGCTAAAGATAGGCGCGCGCCGAAAAGGCACAACTTTAAAAAGCCCACAATATGCGGCTTAACCATTCTAACACAAAGAAAGGCATATGTCAACTAAAAAAATCAATTAATCTTTCAAAAACACCTCTATTACGGGGATCGTAACATTCGGCTTTACATCAGGCAGCCAGAACAGGTTTTCATAATTCGTAGAATAAACGACCGTATTATCAAGGAACTCGACTTCGCTTGCGTCGTGCAAAAACTGCGCGTATTTGACCCTGCCCTTCAAGCTCGGCATTTCAAGCGTGTGGAACGGATATGTTATCAGATGTATATAAAGCCGCTTTCCGTCCTCGCTCTGCGTAAGGCGGCAGCCCTCCGGCGCTGTAAACTCTGGTTCAGCCATTGTGCAGCCGTATATTGAACGTGAATTATACTTCATCCACTTTGCGTATACGTCAAGCGCTTTTTCGGCGCGTTCGTCGATGTAACCTCTCGCGGTAGGACCCACATTCATAATCAGATTGCCGCCGAACGAAACCGAATCTATAAGCATTTTTATGAGCATTTCGGGCGATTTCCACGTCATTTCATCGCGGTGGTATCCCCACGACCCCGAAAAGGTCTGGCACGCCTCCCAAACGACCAATTCATTTGTTTCGGGGTGTCTTACCCAGCAGCTCGGACTTACCTGTTCGGGCGTCCAAATATCCTGAGCAATATCGGCGCGGTTATCAATTATAATTTCGGGTTGAAGATTTCTCACCGTTTTTATCAGTTCTTCCGACTCCCACTGTTCCTTTAATTTTGGACCCATCCAAGGCAGATAACGGAACGCGGGATCATTGGTACCTTTTCCGCTGTCATAAGAGAAGTCAAGCCAAAGAATATCTATTTTACCGTAATTCGACATAAGCTCGGTAAGCTGATTACGCATATACTCCGCGTATTTATGCATATCGCGCGATTTATTCATATTTTCGGCATCAGGGTTTTCGCGCAGAGGGTGCATACGGTCAATAGTAAAATCGGGGTGGTGCCAATCAAGCAACGAATAGTAAATACCGACCTTTAAGCCTTCTGCTCGGAATGCTTCGACATATTCTTTGATAAGATCCCTGCCTATCGGGGTATTTGTGGATTTAAAATCGGTATACTTTGTATCGAAAAGGCAAAAACCCTCGTGGTGCTTTGCGGTCATAACCGCGTATTTCATACCAGCCGCCTTTGCAGATTTTGCCCACTCGCGCGGATCATACATATCGGGATTAAAAAACTCGGCATATTCCGCATATTTTTCAGGCGGTATTTTTTCATAGGTTTGAACCCACTCGTGCCTTGCCGCAAGCGAATAAAGACCGAAATGGATAAACATTCCGAACCTATCGTGCGTGAACCACGCCGTATTTCCCTGAGTTTTTTTAGTTACGTACCTTGACATAGCGTACCTCCGTATTGACAAAAAAATAAAAATGCATTAACATATAAATATGTATTTTCGGTCTACCGACAAACACATTTTACACTTATTTGGGCTGATAAACAATGTATTTTTTAATTTGAAATATGGAGATTTCTGTATGAAGGTAAACAAAACAGACGCCGTTCAAAATCCCGACAATTCGTTTAATCTTACAATAGCGGACAGCGGCTATGCAGACGTAGGGACGGATTGGAACGCGTTTGTAACCTCCCCGCCGTATTCAAGACTTTATTATACCGTTTCTGGCGGCGGCGAGATAATAACCGAAAACGGCACGGTTGAATTAAAACCCGATACGCTTTGTCTTCTTCCATACGGCCACCCGTTTGAATACCGCTGCGGCGGCAGAATGGAGCAGTTATATTTTCACATTCATTTCACAAACAGCAGTCAGTTTGACCTGTTAAGCGGCATTAATCAAGTTTTAACCTTAAATATATCACACGCTCACATAGACTGCCTTTTAAAACTGTATGATCACGGAGGTTTAAACGATATAATAGCGCTGCGTTCAATTATAAATTCGGATATTTCCGAAATTTTAAGAGAATATAACGTCGAATTGGAACCTAAAAGCTACACCGAATATGTTGCCGCGACAATCAAGTTTATAGAGGAAAATCTCTCGGTAAACCTTACAGTTAAGGATATTTCGCTTGCCTTATATGTATCGCCCTCGACCCTTTCGCACAAATTTAAAAAAGAGCTTGGTATGCCGATAGGAAAGTATATTGACAACATCGTATTATACCGCGCCGAGCAGGAGCTATTAGGCACGGAGCTATCAATTTCTGAGATAAGCCGAAAGCACGGATTTTACGATCAATTTTATTTTTCCATGCGTTTTAAAGAAAAGTTCGGCTGTTCGCCGAAAAGGTACCGTACAATGCACAAAAAATAATAACCTCGGACAACAGCCCGAGGTTATTTTAATTTTGACGTATCTAATTACGTCTTCTGCATACAAAGCTGATAACGGAAATTATGAGCGCCAAAAGCAGAACGATTGCAAAAACGCTGACTGCAACTATATTTGCAACAATAAATTCAGCAATATATGCCCCGAGAATAGCGCCCGAAACGAACAGGAACAATGCCGCCAATATAAATATTATCATACGCGAGCAACACCTGTTACGTGTATTTCTTTCACAGCCTTCGTTTATCTCACCGTAGCAGTTCATAGATATTGCACTTCCTTTATAATCGGCATTTGAATCCAGTCTGACTGATTCAATAACATTATATGCCGAGAAAAGGACAGCCGTTACTTCATAAATTCATACATTGCGCGGTAGCACATATAAATATCGAATTTAGCGGTAGTCTCAAACGGAGCGTGCATAGAAAGCACGGGAACGCCGAGATCGACAACGTCAACGCCCATATTGGCAATATACATAGCAACGGTTCCGCCGCCGCCAATATCAACCTTGCCAAGCTCGCCCGTCTGCCAAACGATTCCCGCCTTATCAAGCAAGGCGCGTATCTCGGAAACGTATTCCGCAGAAGCGTCCGAGGTAGAAGCCTTGCCTCTTGCGCCCGTATATTTGGTCACAACAACTCCGTAATTTAACTTTGAGGCGTTTTTGCGTTCCATAACGTCCTGAAAGGTCGGGTCAAGCGCGGCATTAACATCTGCCGAAAGGCACTTTGAATTTCTTAAAGCAACCGTGCCGTCGCCGCCCTGCATTTTTGCAAGGTCGCCTATTACAAAGCGCAGAAAATCGGAATTAAGGCCTGTGTTACCGTCGGAGCCTATTTCCTCTTTATCGGTGAGAATTGCAAGCGCGGTTCTTTCTGGTGCTTCAACATCAAGAACGGCGGTAAGCGCAGGATAGGCGCAAACGCGGTCGTCCTGACCGTAGGAGCCAACCATTGAACGGTCAAATCCTATATCGCACGCAGGGAAAGCAGGAACAAGTTCAAGCTCCGCCGACAGGAAATCGGTTTCGGTTATACCGTATTTTTCATTCAACAGCTTTAATATATTGAGTTTTACAAGCTCGCTGCCCTTATCGTCTTTAAAAGGATGGCTTCCGATAAGAACGTTAAGCTCCTCGCCCTTTATTCCCTCGGCAAGAGTGCGCTTGTTCTGTTCGGAGGCGAGGTGCGGCAAAAGGTCGTTTACAACAAACCTCGGTTCGCCCTCCTTTTCGCCTAACGACACTTCGACTACGCTACCGTCTTTTTTCGCGAATACACCGTGAAGTGCAAGCGGAACAGCGGTCCACTGATATTTCTTTATACCGCCGTAATAATGCGTTTTAAAGAGTGCAAGTTCTATATCCTCGTAAAGCGGATTGGGCTTTAAATCAAGGCGGGGAGAATCAATATGCGCCGCCGTAATATTCAAGCCGTTTTCAACGGGTTGCTTGCCTATTACCGCAAAAGCAACCGTTTTGCCGCGGTTGTTGATATAGACCTTGTCTCCCGCATTATAGGCTTTGCCCCTTACATATTCTTCAAATCCCTTCGCTTTTGCCGCCGCCACCGCGGTTTTTACGGCTTCGCGTTCGGTCTTTGCGCTGTTAAGAAACGCTTTATATCCCTCGCAGTAACCGTCAGCGGCGGTTAAAACACATTCCTCCGCCTCCAACCGTCCGTTTTTGGGAGAATAAAACAATTTTTCCTTTAATTCTTCCGAAACACTTTTCTTTTCAGACATTGCCATTACCTCCGAAAATTTTATCGAATAATTTTGAAATTTCCCTTGAAAACTCATCGGAACCACCGTTATTATAAACCGTATGATCCGCTTTTTCAATATAGTATGAACTGCTTTTTCCCGCGCTCATACGTGTTTTTGCTTCATTTATTGTTAAACCGTCGCGCTTAATTATACGTTTTTCCCTTACGCTGTCGTCAGCCAAAACCGCAAGGGTCGCGGTGCAGACGGAATCAAGTCCGCTTTCAAACAAAGTCGGAGCGTCAAGAACCACGTCGCCGCCGCCCATTTGTTCTTTCACGAGTTTTGATATATACGGCGAAAGAGTTCGGTTTAGAAGCTCTGTGTTTTTCTTTGATGAAAATGCGGCGTTTGCCAACGCCTTTCGGTTAAGACTGCCGCCGTTATCGAGTATTTCGTTTCCGAACGCCTTGACCAATGCTTCAAGTCCAGCCGTTCCCTTTTCAACCGCCTGTCTTGCGACGGTATCGCAGTCAATCACCCTTATGCCGCGTTTTCTCGCTATATCGGCAGCGCTGCTTTTGCCCGAGCCTGTCGGCCCTGTCATTCCCAATACCGTACTCATAATTTTATCACCCTGAAAGCCGCCGCTCTTATAAGGCGGTTATACACTGCAAGTCCGACGCCGCTCTTTGACGGGGCGTGGACATAAGCCGCTTTAACGCCCATCCCGTCCACATCGCGGAGCGTTTCAAAAACGTTGTGCGCGAGCGTGGCTTCGTTGTTTGCGCTTCCGTAAGGCAGACATTTTATATTTATTTTTTCCTGCTCCTCAGCAAAGCAGATTGCTGCGGAATCCGTTTTGGAATTTACAAAATCACAAAAAGCGTTTGTATCGCCCTCAACAAGATACACCTCGGTTTTCGGGGCGTAGTGCTTATATTTCATACCTGGGGACGAAACCTTTTCGCCCTTTAACGGTTCGCTTAACACCGCTCTGTCAACAACCAGATCGGGCAGGATTTCCCTTAACTGTTCGGCGGTTACAGCGCCAGGGCGCAAAAGCCGCGGCGGTTCGGTGCAGAAAGATACAACCGTTGACTCCACGCCGACACCGCACTCGCCCGACATAACAACGGCGTTTATCCTGCCGTCAAGATCTTCGATGACCCGCTCGGGGGAAGTTGGGCTCGGTCTGCCAGACGTATTGGCGGACGGCGCCGCAAGCGGAAGACCGCTCTTTCTTATTATATCCCGCGCAACCGTATCCGACGGCATACGCACAGCCACGGTATCCAACCCCGCCGACACGCAGGGAGCGATTTTACCTGTTCTTTTAAGCACCATAGTAAACGGTCCAGGCCAAAACCGCTCGGCGCATTTTTTTGCGGTATTTGGTATATCGCAGGCAATTTCCTCTAACATTTTTATATACGCAATATGCACTATAAGCGGATTATCCTGCGGTCTGCCCTTTGCCGAAAACACGTTTTTAATAGCCGTTTCATCATAAGCAGACGCCGCAAGTCCGTAAACCGTTTCGGTAGGAATTGCAACAATACCACCTTTTTTGAGGATTTCAGCCGCTCTTGATATGCTGTTTTTATAATCATTTTTTGAACAACTCAGTCTTTCGGTTGTCATTCTATTTCTTCCTTTAACTTTCTTCGGCTTTGAGCGCCTCTGTGCGGTAATGCGTTATCAGCGCGTCAATAATCTCATCTAAATCGCCGTTCATAACGGAATCCAATTTATAAAGCGTGAGTCCTATTCTGTGATCGGTAACGCGGCCCTGCGGGAAATTATATGTGCGTATGCGCTCGCTGCGATCGCCCGTGCCGACCTGCGACCTGCGGTCCGAAGCGATTGCCTCGTCGTGTTCTCTCTGCGCCGCGTCAAGCAGTCTTGAACGCAGTATTTTAAGCGCCTTATCCTTGTTTTTAAACTGACTGCGTTCGTCCTGACACTCTACCACAGTACCCGTCGGTATATGCGTTACCCTTATTGCGGACGAGGTTTTATTGATATGCTGACCGCCCGCGCCCGAAGAACGGAAGGTGTCTATTTTCAAATCGTTTGGGTTTATTTCAAGTTCAACGTCCTCCGCCTCTGGCAGTACAGCGACCGTAACGGTAGAGGTGTGTATACGTCCCTGAGTTTCGGTATCGGGAACGCGCTGAACACGGTGAACGCCGCTTTCGTATTTAAAGCGCGAGTATGCTCCGCTGCCCTCTATCATAAAGCTGACTTCTTTAAAACCGCCAAGCTCGGTCTCGTTTGCGTTAAGCACCTCGATATGCCAGCGCTTTGATTCCGCATACATACTATACATTCTGAAAAGCGAGCCTGCAAACAGCGCCGCTTCCTCGCCGCCTGCGCCGCCTCTTATCTCAATGATTACGTTTTTATCGTCGTTGGGGTCTTTCGGCAAAAGCAGGATTTTAAGCTCGTCCGAAAAGCGCTCTATATCTTCCTTTGCCTGTTTCAGTTCCTCCTCGACAAGCTCTTTAAAATCCTTATCAAGTCCGCCGCCGTCCAAAAGACCGAGGGCCTCCTCCTCGGAATTTTTCGCCGCGCGGTATTCGCGGTATTTTTCCACTATCGGCGTAAGCTCGCTGTGTTCTTTCATCAAAATCCTGAACTGTTCGTTATTTGAAACAACCTCAGGTCTTGTAAGCTCCATTCC
>CAKSQT010000023.1 GCA_934486755.1 uncultured Eubacteriales bacterium
GTTACTTTTGCGTCTCATATTGACGGCAAACGCATTTTTATGGGTCCAGAGGAAAGTATGACTATTCAATCCAACCTCGGTTCTACAATTGCCATGGCATTTGATGAATGTGTTGAAAATCCTGCCGAATACTCATATTCAAAGGCTTCGTGCGAACGCACAACACGCTGGCTCATTCGCTGTAAGAAAAAGCTGAACGAGCTTAATTCGCTAGAAAATACAGTAAATCCTGAACAGATGCTTTTCGGCATAAACCAAGGCTGCACATATAACGACCTGCGCATAGAGCATATGAAACAGATTGCCGACCTTGACCTTGACGGCTATGCAATCGGCGGTTTGGCAGTAGGGGAGCCGACTGACGTAATGTATGATGTTATCGACCACGTTACACCGTATATGCCGACTGATAAGATACGTTACCTTATGGGGGTCGGCACACCTGCCAATATTCTTAATGCCGTTGAACGCGGCGTAGACCTTTTTGATTGCGTTATGCCTAGCCGTAACGCACGCCACGGACATTTGTTTACCTCTAAGGGAATAATTAATATCAACAATAAGAAATATGAGCTTGATATGTCTCCGATAGATGATAATTGCGGTTGCCCAGTCTGTAAGCGTTACAGCAAGGCATATTTGCGTCATTTGCTCAAAAGTTCCGAAATGCTCTCACAGCGCCTGCTTGTTATGCATAATCTATGGTTTTATAATACTTTTATGGAAGATATTCGCAAAGCGCTTGATGACGGTAATTTTGCAAGTTTTAAAAAAGAAAAAGAAGTTATACTTTCTAGAAGAATATAATAAAAACCAAATCAAAGACAGAACTGCACGTCTAATTAATCATAAGAAACACCGTTCTGTCTTTGATTAGGGAAAGATATATTCATTAGGGCTGAGCTATACAAAACGTGTCTACGCAAGCCTTAATTTAGACGGGCTCAATTATACTAAATAAATGTTTAGTATAATTGAGGGAGTTATTAATACGTTAAAATAAGCAACCAAAGGCATTTTGCTTGATTTAGCCCTTGGTTGCTATTTGTTTAGATCATAGGTATTAAAATCATACGTGCTTCGTTTATTGTTTCACATTCCATATTATTGATGCTTTGTATTTCGTTGACCGAAGCATTATATCTTCGTGCTATGTTCCAAATTTTTTCGCCTTCCGAAGCAAAATAAATTTTCATTGCACAGTTGTCATTAACTTTAATTTTATCGTTGCTTACATCAATATCTTTTACTGCGTCAAATTTAATACATTCGCTTACCGTTGCGTTGATAACAAGCTGAATATTTACATCTAAGCTGTTTGACGAATTTAAACTGTAATTGCAGCCGTTAAGTTTAATTATAGGTTCGCAGACTATCGAACCGCCCGATGTTGTTATTTGGTCATTATATTCAAAATCAATGCTTTTTTCAAAATAACCAATTGAATTATCGTTGTCACGCGCCACTGCACAAACCGTTAAAATTCCTTCGATTATTAATCGACCTTCCTTAAATGCTGTATTATATGACTTAACAGCGCACCATAAATCTAATATATCAACTATCCCATCAGTCGATATATCAATGCTTTTTTTGCAGTCGTAATTTTCTGTTATTTTTTTAACAATCTTGTTGACGCATAGCCTTTCTTTTTTAATGTCTGCAACCATTTTACGAGAAAATGCGTCTGTTATTACCGATAGTTCACAATCACAAAAGGCTCTGCCGCTTAAAAGCAATTTAGCGCTTAAAAGCAAGCTGTGAGCAGTGCCGTCTCCTGATATATGAGGTTTTAAGTCGATATAAGCAATTTCGGAAGTCGGATCACACCTGCAATTTTCAGTTAATCCATCCATATCTAACACTTGGCTGAAAGGAACCGACGTTTTGAACATTTTAATTTCATTGCTGCCTTCCGAACAGTAAGATGCAGTTATGTATAAGTCGCCTTTTAATATGAGTTTACCGCTTATTATTTTACATTCACTTATGCAACTGTCAGCATCATATTTAAGCAATATATTAATATCGCTGTTCTCCCCTACTTCAAGCTCTTCTTCGATTGCGATATACTTTTCTGCATATCCTACGGGCATTGAGGCAGATATACTGCTGTTCCTATGCTCAATTTCCTTATCTTTAATATCAGAAACGACCTCGTCGCTCTTTTTGCACGATATATTGAACAACACGTTTACCGCACCGTGAATATCAATTTTTCTTTCATTAACAGCACGGCAGTTTATATGCTCGCATCTTGCAGTGCAACGGAAGCAGGCGCTGTCGCATTCACTTGATAATTCTATTGATTTGCTGAACGGATATTGATATTCATAGGAGCGTAGCAGACCGTCTGGATCGCAATACAAAACGGTTATAGTAACGCTTCCGTCGGCTGTAACATTACGTCCGTTTATGCTTTTGGACGAAATGCGCGCGATTGCACGGCATTTAAAAATTTTTGAAATATCAGGGCAATAATCCGGGAGTGTAAAATCAACATCAATTGGTACTTCGCAGTTTTCCCGCAGAAAAGTACTTTCGGTTACCACCTTAGACCTGTTGCAATTTATTTCCATAAATATTTCCTCTCCTAAACATTTGTTAATAAATAATATTCAGGAGAGGAAAGAATTATACATATTTAGTTTTATTCAAGTTCAAAGGCGCCCGTATATAGCTGATAGTACTTACCCTTTTCTTCAATAAGTTTTTCGTGGTTGCCGCGCTCAATAATTCTGCCGTGATCCAATACCATAATCACATCGGAATTTTGTACGGTAGAAAGTCTGTGTGCAATTACAAATACCGTTCTGCCTTTCATTAATCTATCCATACCTTTTTGGACGATAGCTTCCGTACGGGTATCAATGCTTGAAGTCGCTTCGTCAAGAATCATAACAGGCGGATCTGCAACAGCCGCACGCGCTATTGAAATAAGCTGGCGCTGACCTTGCGAAAGACCGCTTCCATCGCCAGATAATACTGTATTATAACCGTTTGGCAGCATTTCAATAAATCCGTGAGCGTTTGCGAGTTTAGCAGCCGCAATACATTCTTCGTCGGTCGCATCTAATCTGCCGTATCGGATATTTTCCATAACCGTGCCTGTAAACAGATTGACGTCTTGAAGAATTACGCCCAGACTGCGCCTTAGGTCGGCTTTTTTTATCTTATTGATATTTATTCCGTCGTAACGAATTTTGCCGTCGGCAATATCATAAAAGCGATTAATCAAATTTGTTATAGTGGTCTTACCCGCACCCGTTGCACCTACAAAAGCCACCTTTTGTCCAGGCTCAGCATAAATATCAATATTATGCAAAACAATTTTTTCGGGAACATATCCGAAATCGACATCGTGCAAACGGACGTCGCCTCTAAGCTCGGTGTAGGTTACGGTACCGTCGTGATGCGGATGTTTCCATGCCCATTTGCCTGTGCGTTTTTCGCTTTCGGTAATATTACCTTTATCGTCAATACACGCATTTACAAGGGTTACATAGCCGTTGTCAGTTTCAGGCTCGGTATCCATAAGTTCAAATATACGTTCTGCGCCCGCCATTGCCATAACAACAGCGTTGATTTGCTGAGAAACCTGACTTATACTCATCGTAAATTGCCGCGTCATACTTAAAAAAGGAATTACAACGGCGATTGAAATTGCCTGACCCGAAAGTGAAATATTTGGCACATTGAAAGCGATAAGGACGCCGCCTATAAACGCAATTAACACATACAAAATGTTTCCGATATTACCCATTATAGGCATCAGTATATTTGCAAATTTGTTTGCTTTGCTTGCGTCTTCAAATAACTGCTCATTAATTTTATTAAAGTCTTTCTTGACCTCTTCTTCGTGACAAAACACCTGAACAACCTTCTGACCGTTCAGCATTTCTTCAATATAACCTTCGACTGCCGCAATAGACTTCTGCTGTCTCACAAAGTATTTTGCGCTGTTCCCACCGACATTTTTTGTTACCATAGCCATTGCTATAACACCGAAGAACAGAATTAAAGTCATCCAAAGGCTGAGATAAAGCATATAAAAAATCAGAGTAATAAGCGTAAGAGCCGAACTGAATAACTGCGGAAGGCTTTGAGAAATCAACTGCCGCAATGTATCAATATCGTTGGTATAATAACTCATAATGTCGCCGTGAGTATGCGTATCAAAATAGCTTACAGGTAAAGATTGCATCTCACCGAACATCTGCTGACGCATTTTGTTTAGAAAGCCTTGGGTTATGATTGCCATTAGGCGTGTATATATAAAAGCTGATACAACACCTAAAATATAGAATCCTGCCATTAAAATTACAATTGATACAAGTCTGTTATATATCGGATCAAGTCCGACCGACAAACCTTCCGTTATTAACAGGACGATTTTGTTCAAAAAGAGCGATGATACAGTACCCGTCGCGGCGCTTGCAACTATGCAGACAGCAACAATAATCAGATAGGCTTTATAGTATTTAAAAAGATATTTTAAAAGACGGCTGATGGTGCCTTTTGCGTCTTTTGCCTTTGCACCACCTTTAAATCCTCTGGGACCCGGCATTCAGATCAGCCTCCTTCCTGTTTTGTGAATAATATACCTCTTTGTAGATTGTGTTATTTTTAAGAAGTTCTTCGTGTGTTCCGATAGCATTTATCTTGCCGTCGTCCATAACGATTATGCGGTCGGCGTCCTGTACCGAAGCAATTCGCTGTGCAATAATAAACTTAGTAGTATTCGGTATTTCAGTCTTGAATGCGCCGCGGATAAGCGCGTCGGTTTTTGTGTCAACAGCGCTTGTGGAATCGTCTAAGATGAGAATTTTCGGTTTTTTAAGCAATGCGCGGGCTATGCAGAGACGCTGTTTCTGACCGCCTGAAACGTTGCTTCCTCCCTGCTCTATATGTGTATCGTATCCGTCGGGGAATGTTGAAATAAATTCGTCTGCCTGTGCCAATTTACATACTCTTACAATATCTTCGTCGGTGGCGTTCATATCGCCCCACCTTAGATTATCTTTAATCGAGCCTGAAAACAGCACATTCTTTTGAAGAACGACAGAAACGGCATTTCTGAGGGTATGAATATCATATTTTTTAACATCAACACCGCCGACCTTGACGGTTCCTTCGGTTGTATCGTATAACCGTGAAATCAGTTGTATTAAGGTTGATTTACTGCTACCCGTTCCGCCGATAATTCCGATAGTTTCGCCTGATGAAATGTGAAAATTAATATCGGACAGAGCATTTTTTTCAGCGCCCTTATGATATTTAAAAGATACGTTTTCAAAATCAACTCTGCCGTCTTTCACCTCAAACAACGGGTCAGAACAGTTGGTGATAGTGCTGTTTGTTGAGAGTACCTCGTCAATTCTTTGCATTGAAGCATAAGAAATAACTATCATAACAAAAATCATAGAAAGCATCATAAGGCTCGAAAGAATCTGCATTCCGTAGGTGAGCAAACTTGAAAGCTCTCCGACATCCATCACAGCGCCGCCCGAGGTTATGATCAGCTTTGCGCCAAGCAATGATACAAGCGTCATTGCGGCATACATTGAAAATTGCATAAGGGGCGAATTCAGCGCAACGAGTTTTTCTGCCTTTGTAAAGTCGTTGCAGACGTCATTTGCGGAATTAGCAAATTTTTTGCGTTCGTAATCCTCTCTGACAAAGGATTTTACAACGCGTATACCTTTAATATTCTCTTGAACCGAATTGTTGAGTTTATCGTATTTTTTAAATACGCTGTTGAATAAGGGCATTGCCCTGCGGATTATCATATAAAGACCGAAAGCTAATATCGGTATTAAGGCGACAAATATTGTAGAAAGCTGAGGACACATTATAAATGCCATAACAAGGGAAAATACAAACATCAAGGGGCTTCTTATTGCAATTCTTATGATCATCATATATGCAGTTTGAACGTTTGTAATGTCGGTAGTCAGCCTTGTAACCAAACTTGACATTGAAAAGCTGTCAATATTTGAAAAAGAAAAATCCTGCACTTTATAAAACAGGTCGTGACGCAAATTTTTTGCAAATCCGCTTGAAGCAACCGCGCAAAATGCACCCGAAAGCGCGCCGAACATAAGCGAAATTATTGCAAGAAGTATAAGTATAAATCCGTATTTTAAAATTACGTCTAATCCCGAACCGTTGCTTATTCCTGTAACAAGTTTTGCTACTATAAACGGTATAATACATTCAACAATAACTTCAAACGCCACGAACAACGGTGACAGTAATGAAGGCAGCTTGTATTCCCTAATACAGCTTGATAATCGTTTAATCATAGTCATCCTCCAAATTGTTTTTTAGTTTAGCTGTGATTTTGAAGAAGGTCTCAATTTCGTCGTCCGAAAGTCCCCTTCTCATTTTATTTTCACGTTTTTCAATAGCGGCAGAAATTTGTTTGTGTATTTCAATAGCCTTTTCCGTAAGAATTATTTTCTTCAACCGTGCGTCATATTCAACAGGAACGCGTTTGATCAAACCGTTGTCCTCCATGTGCTTCAAAATGTTGCTGGCGGTGGAACGGCGTATAGAAAATTCGTTTTCAAAATCCTTCTGAAAAATGTCTTTCGAGGAATTGTTTATCAAATATCCTATTGCCCAACCGTGCATTCCGCTGGGTGAATTAAGATCGAGCTGAGCTCTGTATTTTTCAAAATCACGGCGCATTAAATTTGCAATAGACCTGATTTCAAATCCCATTTCCTGCTGAGTATCCGTATTATCACCTCGAAAATAAAATGTTAGACTGCTAACTATTATACCGTTTTAAAAAAATTTGTCAACGGAAAAACGGTGAACAATTTGTTAATTATGAGAAAAATACTGTCGGATATTCTCCGACAGTAAAATGATACTTATTTACCGAGTTCTTTGGTTCGCTCAAACGCGGCTGTTACGGCGTTTAACGCTGCCGAGCGGAAGCCGGCATCTTCAAGGGTCTTAACACCCTCGATCGTACTTCCTGCGGGACTGCAAACTTCATCTTTAAGCTGTCCTACGTGCTTACCTGAACTTTGAATAAGTGAGGCAGAGCCGAAAATGGTTTGTGCGGCATACTCAATCGCCTTGCTGCGCGGAAGTCCGCATTTAACACCGCCGTCGGCAAGAGCCTCGGCAAACATATAAACGAAAGCAGGACCGCAACCTGATATTGCGGATGCCGCGTCTATAAGGCTTTCATCAATGCGGTCTAACTTACCCGCAAATTTTAGGGCAGATGTAAACTCATAAAGATCATCCTCAAAAACATTATGTCCGACAGAATAAACAATCATACCGTTCCCGTTTGAAACAGGGGTATTCGGCATTATACGTATTACAGGATAATCACCGCCCGCAAGCTCTTTTATACTGCTTACGGTAACACCTGCCGCCATTGAAACCAATACAAAATGATCGTTTCTCTCGGCAAGTACAGGAGCGATACCCGACAGCATACTTTTTAGCATTTGCGGTTTTACACCGAGAAAAATAAAACGGCAATTTGCGGCAACCGTAATATTATCCGCAGAGTTGCACCCTAATTCATAAGCCAAAATCTCTGCTTTGGAGGAACTGCGGTTAGCAAGAATAATTTCGTTGCCGTCAACCGTTTTTGCCACTGCGCGCGCAAGTGCGGCGCCCATATTTCCGACCCCGATAAATCCGAATTTTGCGTTATTCATTTTGCTACCTCCAATAATTAAATCAATTTATCTTATATTACCGTTACCGTGAATAACATATTTATATGTTGTTAGTTCTTGGAGTCCCATCGGTCCCCTTGCGTGGAGCTTCTGCGTCGAAATTCCCATTTCACAACCCAAACCAAACTCGCCGCCGTCTGTAAACCGCGTAGAAGCATTGACATATACAGCGGCTGAATCAACCGAAGACACAAAGTAATCAGCGGTTTTTTTATCTTCTGTTATAATTGCGTCGCTGTGATGTGTTGAGTGTGCGCCGATATGTTTAACAGCCTCATCGGCATTGTCAACAATTTTAACCGCCATTATATAATCCAAAAACTCGGTATCAAAGTCATTCTCGTTGGCAGGCACAGCGTTGATAATTGAGCAAACCTCGCTGTCGCCCCTGATTTCAACACCGCCTATTTCGTCAAACCTGTTCTTCAAAGCAGGCAAAAACTCCGACGCGATTTTTCTGTTCACCAAACAAACCTCTGCGGCATTGCAAACTGATGGGCGGCTTGTTTTTGCATTGACTACAACATCTAACGCCATATCAATATCGGCGGCGCTGTCAACATATATATGGCATATTCCCGTACCTGTTTCAACGCAGGGAACCTTTGCACTGTCAACGCAAGCCTTTATAAGTCCCTTTCCGCCGCGCGGTATAAGTAAATCAACATAACCAACGGCGGTCATAAGATCGTTTGCGCTTTGACGCGTCGTATCCTCAACAAGATTAATATAATCTGCATTAATTCCTGCTTTTGTTAAACCGCATTTCAGTGCGGAAACAATTTCATAAGCGCTTAAAAATGCCTCCTTGCCGCTGCGAAGAACGCAAACGTTACCGCTTTTAAAGCACAACGCCGCCGCGTCGGAAGTAACATTTGGGCGGCTTTCATATATTATTGCAATTACGCCGATAGGGACAGAGATCTTTTTAATATCAAGTCCGCCGTCACGTACGGTATGCGACAATTCACGTCCGAGCGGATCAGACAAATCTATCAGACTGCGTATGCCGTCTGCCATTGCGGATATTCTTGATTTATCCAACCGTAAACGGTCAATCATTACGTCGGATATTTTGCCCTTTGCATTCTCAACGTCCTTAGAATTAGCGGCAAGTATTTCGGTTGTATGCTCTAAAAGACTTTCAGCCATAAAGTCAAGCCCTTTATTGCGTTCTGCAAGACTCAAAGCGGCATTAAGCGACGCAGTTTTTGCGTTTTTTAAAATTTCGGAAGTTAATTTCATTATTTTACGCCCCTTTTGGCGACAAATCTTGTGCCGACGTCTTTCCCTGCCGCAATATCATATAAAAGCAAAGGATTATTTCCATTTGCGATTACCATATCAATGCCGTTTTCGTTGGCAATTTCGGCGGCGTGCAGTTTTGTTGCCATTCCGCCCGTTCCAAGTTTACTGCCTGCGCCGCCTGTCATAGCTTTGATTTCAGGCGTTATGTCTTCAACACAATGCAGAAGCTCAGCGGTGTCATCAATGTGCGGGTCGGCGGTATAAAGACCGTTAATATCCGAAAGAAGAATAAGCAGATCCGCGTCAATAACTGTTGCGACAATGGCAGCAATAGTATCGTTATCGCCGATAACAATTTCATCGGTTGCAACGGAATCGTTCTCATTTATAATCGGTATTGCCCCTAATTCCAAAAGACGGAACATTGTGTTTTGAAAATTATTTCTGCGGTCACTATGCTCAATGTCCGCACCTGTTATGAGGATTTGGGCAACAGTATGATTATACTCCGAAAAAATTTTATCGTATGTATACATAAGCTCGCACTGACCGACAGCGGCGGCGGCCTGCTTTGTGGGAATGTCACTTGGTTTGCCGTTAAGCGACAATTTTCCTGCGCCCATACCGATAGCGCCTGACGAAACCAAAATAATTTCGTTGCCTGCGTTTTTTAAATCAGACATTGTTTTGCATAGTTCCTCTACCCTGCGTATATTTAAAAGCCCAGTTGAATGAGCCAAAGTGGAGGTGCCGATTTTAATGACAATTCTCATAGCAGTTCCTTTCTGGAAATATCAAAATTTATTATATATAAAGATTAAGCCACACTAAAATTACGACTTTTTTTATTTTAACATAACTCTCTTTATATTTCAATAACATTTTGTTTGCTGGAATATCATTTTTTGAACGTGAAATAATTAATGCTCATTGTGCTTCGCGGAGTCTCAGTCCTTATATAAATTTTGAGCTCGTGCTGACCTTTTGAAAACGGTATTATCTGCGGTGCGCTTGTCACCCACTTCTTCGGCAAATGAGGGTCTTTCGGGTCGTCCTCGTTCCACTCGACCGACTCGAATTCGGGACTTAATCCCTCTACCGTACAGGTCTTAATACCGTCAATTAAAACTTCCATATAGGAAGAAGACTTTTCGGCGGCAAAGCGAACGCAAAATTCATAATTTCCTGTTTCTTCAACATCAACTGTGTATGAAACAAAGCAATCGTTACCGCGCATATCCTTTTCAAGACGGCGCACATTCTGTCCTCCGCCCTCGTCACTACATTCTTCTATGCCTGCAAATGTATGAGATACAGCATTCAGTTTAAGCGCTGAAATTTTTGAAGTGCCCGACGCGGATATTTTATTTATCGGTCCGAAATCTGCATTTTTAAATCTGTTGGTTTTCATAATTGTATTTAAAACAAAACGTGCAGATTCTTCAAGCTCCTCACGGCTTAAATTATGCAGAACTGCTGTTTGTATCGCAAGCTCTATTTCGTCAGGGTATCCGAACGGCATTTTGATATTGTTGCCCGCCTTTATTTCCTCAAATAAATGCGAATCGGTGCGCCAATCGGTCATAACAACACCTTCATAACCCCACTCATCACGCAGTATTCCCGTAATTGCACCGTAGTTACTGCTTGAACGGATATTGTTTACAAGGTTATATGAGGTCATCAGACACAGCGGTTTGCTTTCCTTTACTGCTATTTCAAAACCTTTGAGGTATATTTCACGCAGCGCTCTTTCAGAAACGATGCTGTTGCTGAAAATTCTCATACGCTCCTGATTGTTGCACATAAAGTGCTTTATTGTTGCGGCAATTCCCATTGCCTGAATACCCCTTACTATTCCCGCGGCGCATTTGCCTGAAATAAGCGGGTCTTCGGAAAAATACTCAAAGTTCCTGCCGCACAACGGGTCGCGGTGTATGTTGAGAGCGGGCGCCAGCAGAATATCAATGTTGTGCTGTTTGCACTCCTTACCCATTGCGGCTCCCACAAGCTCGCACATACTGATGTTCCAAGTACAAGCAAGCAGAGTTGCACAGGGGAAACAGGTGGTCGCCGTGGATACACGCAGTCCCGCAGGTCCGTCAGCTGTTTGGGCATTTGGTATTCTTCTTGCAAAATTGTTACCCATTCCCGCAGTGCCCCTCGGAACGGCAGGAGGTTGTGCCATAGAAAGATTGATCATCTCCTCGACGCTTAATTCTCTTATAAAATCGTCTAAGGTTATCTTCTCGTCTTTTACGTCATATAAAGTGTGATTTCCGTGTTTTTCCCGTAATAATTCTAATTCAATTGGGTAACATTCACCCGATTTTCGCCTTGAAAGGCGTTGGTCAAAACATTTATTTCTAATTGCTTTACCATTTTGGTCTAAGCGCGACGGCAACTCGCACGAAAGTTTTAATGATGTCGCAAATACCGTTTCGTCATCTTCTAAGGTCATACTGCCGCAGTTTTTGAGTTCGCGTATGTTCTCACCCAAATAAAATTGATATTCGCCCCTCGAAATAATAAACGAAGCATTGCTTTCGTCAAAATAGGCAAGATCGCTTTTGTTTATTTTAATCGTAACCGATTCGCTTTCGCTCGGTTGCAAGAGTTTTGTTTTATGAAAGCCTTTAAGTTCTAAGCGAGGTCTTCCCTGCTTGATTTCAGGCGATTTAACATATATCTGAACAACATCTTTTCCTGCATAATCACCTGTGTTTTTTACGGTGAAAGAGATGCTGATATTTTCCGAATTTTCAGTATTTTTAATCTCCGATATTTCAAAATCGGTGTATGACAGACCGTGTCCGAAAGGAAACGCAACATTTTCATTGGCGTCGGGTATTGTTTCAAAATAACGGTAACCAACATAAACGTCTTCTTCATAATAAACCGTATCCGAAAAAATGTGGTGATTTTCGGCGCACGGATAATCATTGTAGTCAAATGCCAATGTGTCTGTAAGATGTCCGCTTGGATTTATCTTTCCGCTTATTATATCGCCTACTGCGTTTCCGCCTTCCATACCTGGCAGCCATACTAAGAGTATAGTCGATACTTTGCTGTATTTGCGGACAAAGTTCATATTTATCGGCTCCGCAATATTAAGTATTACAATTATATCCTTAAAATTTGAACGTTGCAGAGATGCAAAGAGAGCCTTTTCGCTGTCACTTAAATTAAATTCTTCAATGCTTCTGTCCCAAAACTCTCCCGAATTGCGTGAAATTACAACCAAGGCTGTCCTTGTTTCCTTTGCAACGAGGTTCATTTCATCCTCAGACAGTGACTCCTTTTCGCAAACAAGAGTAATTCCCGCATTTTTTAAGCCTTCGGGTATACCGATACTGTAACGGCTGTTTACATTTCCCGAACCGTAGCCGCTTTTGTTATATTTAAACTGCCCATCGCCGAGAACAGCAATTTTTTCACCCGCTTTAAGCGGTAAAATACCGTTGTTTTTTAAAAGTACAATACCTTCCTCTGCCGCCTTGCGTGAAATGCTTATGTTATCCATATTTTTCTCCTAATAAATAAATTCATAATAAACCCATAGCCTCCTTCAAAAGAAAGAGGCTATGAAAATAACAGATTTAGAAAACTCCGCCGCCCGGGTTATCCATAAAATCTCCCGACAAGTCTTGCGCTATCGGTTCTTCGGGCGCGGTTACGGTTGAAAACTCCGCCGTAGGTTTTGAATATTCTTTCATTTAAAAATCTCCTTTTTACCCTACAAATCCGTTGGGCTCGGTTGTAATTTCTGCACCGAGACCGCCCTTTTCGGGCGTTTTAGAATCAGATGACGTGTTTTCCTTTGAGGAATTATCCGTAGCGGAACTTGACTTGCTTCTGCTTTCCTGATTAGAAACGGCAGAGGACGGATTTTCAGTTTTCTTTTTACCGCCGGACTCTTTTGCATTGTCGGCGCTGTTCGCCGAGGTCGGAGAATCAAAATTTCCGTTCCATTCGGAAGTAACCTCGCTTGCCTCCTTTGAAGTAAGCGATTCGGTTGATTCAATATCGTTGTACTTAGTATCAGAACTTGTTTTGTCCTTATTCTTGCCGCGGCAGGCAGTGAGTGCCACCGCCGCCGTGATAAGAAGGATCACTGCCGAAAGTACAATTTTGCGATTGATCCTGTTCATAAATCTGCCTCGTTATTCATCTGTGTAGGTGGGATCGGTATACTCGTAATCGCCCCAGTTTTTTACACTTGTGTCGGTAACATCCGCGCAGATTTTTTCTTTTATATAGCCATATTCGGAGAATATTGCTTCGGGTTTTAAATAGGATTTCATTTTATATCCTCCTATCTTTTGCTGTAAGCGGCGGTATTTGCCTTGATAAATGCCTGAACTGCATTTATGTCAGCCTTTGTGCCGTCTGTGCCTGTGGTTATATACTCGCAAAGTGCAGAGTAGTTGGTCTTATCAACGGTTTCATATCCGTCAAAGTAAGCGCTTGTTCCGTCGGTGTATTTAATGTTTACACTCGCGTTGAAGACTCCAACCTTTATCATTTTAGCGGCAAGCTCGCGGCTTACGCCCTTAACAGACTTGGAATAGGTTGCCTTGCCTGTATTGAGCGGGCTGTAAAGTGTTTCGGAAGTTCCGTCCTTGGTGTAGGTCACATAAGCCCTTGCGGAGATCTGCTGACCTGCGAGCTTATCCGACTGACTGCCGTTAAGACGTATCCAAGCGTTGCTTGTTACGCTGTTATCGGTATAAGCGTTTGCAAGTTTTATACCTTCAAAACCTGTCTTACCTGTTGTGGAAAGAGTAAGTTCACCGTCAAATGATGCGGTGGGTAATGCTATCATACCCGAACGAACGCTGTAACCTAGTGCTTCAAATATCGCATTGTTGAATTTAAGCGCATACATAAGCGCACCATTGCTGTTTTCTGAGGCAAGGTCAAGACCGTAAGCCTCCGCCTGGAAATCAGGCGCCGCCTCGGCAATCAATTCGTCGATGTGACCTGCGAACATTGCGCTGTACTGCTCAGCGGTCATTCTCTCGCTTACGGGGATATTATAGAAGCTGTCGCCTAAATACTTCTCGTAGTTGTCAGCGTATGCGAAATCATAAGCGCGTATGCTGTCGGAAACGATTGTTTCTTCTATCTTATTAAAGAAGGTATTTACAATATATTGTGCAACAGCACGGTTACCGTTTTCACCGAGATGCAATGTTCCTATCTGTCCGTTCATTGTGAAGTAGTTCTTGGCGTCCGCGCTGCTCCAATTTGCAGAAGTCTCATAGAGGTCTACAAATGCACAGCCTGTTTCAGCCTGAACTTCGAGCATAAGGTCGTGAATGGGTTTAACATCTCTCGACGCCTTTATGGGCGCTGTCAGAACAACCGTCGGAGCGCTTTCAAGTCCTTCAAGCATCTCAATCATACGGGTAAGGGTCTTTTTATAAAGTTGCTTGCCTGCTTCGGTCGTTATTTTGTCCCAGTCGTTTGTTCCGAGATCAATAAATACGAAATCAGGCTGATAAACAGCATTTAAGCGCCACATTGAGGAATTTGCCTCGTGATACGAACGGTAACGTGTATCGGCTTCTTCGTAACTGTTGACCAACTGCCAACCCCAAGAACCGAGATTTATAAACTCATAGCCGTTTGCGGTCTTTGCGTTCAAAAGTTCGTCAACATAGTCGGGGAATGAGCTGTCGTAACCACCGTAAATATAATTGTCATACAACTCGGTCTGAGAATCTCCGAAGTAGGCAATCTTTACCTTTTCGCTGGCATTGCCCGTATTAAGGGCAGTTATAAGAGCAGCCTTTTCGGTTGTTAAAAGCGCCTTTGTTTCAGCGTTAAGCGCGTTTAATACCTGCCACTTTGTCTCGTTTGAAACGCCCGATTTGTTATAGAAATTCGTTTTATAGCACTCGGCATACGCACTTGCTGTGCTGCAAGCATTCCAAGCGTCTATTACCGACTGATTGGCAACTATTGCGGTATAGTTCGGAGCTACTGCCTCAACCTGAGCCGGGGTAAGTCCTGCGGCGGAAATTGCCGCCTGTGTTAAGGCTATATCCTTTGCGGTTGCGGGGGTTATAGCGTCGGCGTTGTAGTAAAGCGCGTCTGCACCGTACTCATAAATGAAATCATAGACCTTTGTCTCGTTATCTGCACCGAGATACTGAACGCAGTTGTCATAATAATGACTGTTGTTTGCGGGAAGTGAGAAATCCGAAAGATTTGAAACCTCGCTTGCAGGAATGTTTGTGGTTGTGCCTCCTGCGAATAACAGTTTGCCGTCGTTATCGAAGAACATAAACTTATAAGCAAGTTTTCCGTTATCCTCGCCTGTTCCGATTACAAGTTTATAAGCGCGGTTGTAGTTGATGTTAAGATACCTGTAAAGTTCCGGATTGGTTGTGGCATAGCCCTGTGAATTTCTGTTGTTGTAGGACTTTATGTTGTTCGGAAGTTCAAAAGCGGGTACTTCTGCAACGCCGTTTGCTCTGAATGAGTAATTTGCGGCTGTTGTGCCGTCCGAATATTCAAGTCTTGCCCCCTCTATATCAAGTGAGGTTGAGGTGCTTGGTAATTTAAGCCTTGCATAGGCTGCATTTGTACCTTCTGCGTCATAATGCAGGTAGATGTACGGGTCGTTGTTTACGCTCGGTCCGTACGGAATAACATCAAGTGACAAATACTTAAACCCATTGTTTTTGGCAATGTATCTGCCCATTTTTCCCTGCGACTGCCACTCGGTTGAAGTATCAAGAACGCTGTTGCCTGTGCTGAATGCCTTAGTAAGTTTCTTGCCCGAAGCATCGCCCGAGTAAGCCTTAACCGTCCAGAGCATTTCGGAATAAAATTCATCCTCAAAAGTATCGTTTACCTTTTCGGATTTAAACTGAGCCGAAGCCTTTGCGGTAAATTCCGACCAAGTAGCGTTGTCGGCAAGTTCTTTGAGGGCCGCGTCGGAAAGCGCGGCATAGGCTGCGGCGAATGTTTTGTATTCATTGCTTGTTCTGTCAATTGCGGTTCCGCTTATAACACCGCTGATGTACTCCGAATGGTCGGTTATAAATTCGGGTACGGATACGTGATTGCTGAAATAGTAATCCTTTCTCTGAACATCACCCATCATTGTTTCGGGTGCATTAATATTCAAGTATCCATCCATTGCGTTGTAAAGCGGTTTTTCAATGCTGAAAGAATAATCGGAAGCGTTTACATTCAAACCAATATTAATGCCATTTACGGTAACGGTATTTGTACCGTCAGTAACCGAAAGGTTTAACTGATAATATGTGCCTGCACTGTTAAGTGCATACTCCAAAACATAGGTTATTTCGTTAGGGGTATATACATCGCCGTCATAGGTACCTAATACCAGATAGCCATTTTTCGCAACAGTAAGGTTTCTGTCATCATAACTTGTTGAAGAACTATTGTAGTTGGTGACACGTATTTCACGATAGGAATTTGTTTTGTCAAAATCGGTTATTACGTTATCGCCGTCCTTATTTTGCTGGAAGGAAATTCTCAGATCGTTATATTTGTCTGCTCTTGCCTCGCCAGGAACTTTAAGCGAAATTCTGAATCCTACGGGGACTTCCTGATTGCTTGCCATAACCTCGGTAAGATCGGCAAACTTTGTTTTAATAACCAGCTTTTCGGGAACTTCTTTAAGCGTTGTTATCTCGCTTGCGGGAACAACGCCGCTTACAACATACTGCGCGTATGTGCGGTAGCCTGCAAATTTATCGGCATCGTAAAGTCCGTTATCAACCAAAGCTGTTTGCTCGTCCTTTGAAAGAGTAGCATATTTTGTATCAAAAGCAAGGCTTTCATCAATAACAGTTTGAGCGTTTGCGGTTGTTATATCGCTGTTTTCGCTGACAGCAACCAAAGTCGGATAGTCTTTCAGAATATCTTTAAGTTCTACCAATATAGCTGCATAATCGCGATATTCGGTCAGTTTTTTCGCATCATAAAATCCGCAATCTATCATTGCCTCCCTATCGGTATCCGACAGAGCAGCATAATCGGTATTCAAAGTGTCAATTGCCGAAATAACGTCCTGAGCGTTTGAAACGGTTATATCACTTTTTGCGCTTATTGTGCTGATAAAGTTGTGATTTGCGATAAACTCTTGCTGATCGGCTGTAAGAGTGCGTTCTTCGGTATAAGTTACCTTCATACTGTAAAGCTCAATATTTGGGAACGACATACCTCTGCCAACCACAGCAGGATATGCATAATAGCCTGACGTGCCGTTTGCGTATGTATGCATGGCAGTTTCTTCGCCGTCGCTTACCAAATAAGCCGTGCCCTTTATGCCGACGCTATTATTTTCGGTTATAGTTTTGACAATTGAATTTTGTCCCAAATTGTTAAAATCAAAAGCAGGATCAACCGCAGAATATTTTTGAGATGTATAGTTGTCCTGTGCCGCTGTTGATGCAACAATTCTATACATAGCTGACGGCATTACTTTTTGACCATAGCTTAATGCACCGTAATAATCTCTTGTTGCGGTCGCAGAGACGCCTATCGTACGATAGAAATTGTTGTAATTTGCAACAACCTCAACCTTTGTTACGGTTTCGGGGTCAAAAAATTCCTTAGTATCAGAGTCCTTATACGGAATCCAAACATTAGCCTGTGCATTGGTTCCGGCAGTAGCCGCAGTAATCGTTTTAAACTGCAAAACGCCGTCGCCGGTTACATCAGTTTCTTCTGTTATACCGAATTCACCCGTTGAGGTTGCAACAACATGAGCAAATGAGTCGGCTTTCATAGGAATATCTACTGTTATTTCTTTTTTGTAGGTGGTAGTGACATCCGCCTGAGTTACAAATGTTGCGGAAATGCAGCCGATTGCCAAAGCGGCAGTCAACAAGACCGCTAACATTTTCTTGTAAATTTTCATTGCTTTCACTCCTTAAAAATTCTAAATCTTATTAAGCACCGTATCGGTACGCCGAAAATCAATTTCAACGCACCGATTATACGGTTCAGTTAATCCTCAAAAAGTAATTCTTAGTACAATCCGCCGATAAAGCTGCCTGAGGTTGTTACACCGCCGACATTTTCATCGGATACCGTTCCGCCCGAAGTCTGACCTGAACTGCTTGAACCCGAGGAGCTGCCCGAAGACGAACCGCTCGACGAGCCAGAAGATTCACCCGAGCCTGAACTTGACGAAGAGCTGCTTGATGAGGAACTGCCTGATGATGAGCCGCTTGAAGCGGAGCTTGACGATGACGAGTCAATTTCCATACCCGTATCCTTGTAGCCTGTCTTAAATGTTCCGAAAAGAATGTAATTCTTTATGGATGCTATATCTTTAAGCGAGATAACGCCGCTGTTATTGATATCGCCGCGTTTAAGCTGGTCGGAGGACAGTGTTATCTTGCCCGAAAGAGCATACAAAAGATAGGTACAATCCTTGACGGAAATTCTGCCGTCGCCGTTTACGTCGCCGATTATGAATCCGCCGTTTTCGCCTGCCGCAGAAAGCGACATAAACAGCTTGGAGCCGTATTCGTTTGCGTTTGACTTATTAAGCCAATTGCTTATCTGACCGACATTATCGGTAACGTTTTTATAGAGCATAAATCCGCCCAGATCATAAACGCTTGAACCGTTGCGGCAGTAGATCGCCGTTTCGGTATCGGTAAATATGTTATCCTCGATGATCATATTTATGAGCGACTGATTTTGGAAACCGAACGGTCTTAACTGGTATCCTTCAAGGTTATTGCGCCTGAACGTATGCCCCAAGGATTTTCCTGTTATTGTCGAATAAAACTCAATATAACAGTAACCGCACCATTCCTTGACCGAACTTTCGGCGTATCCGTAGTTAAACAACGAATACGGATTTATGAACTTGTTGTTTACGTAACTTATATAGAAGTTACAGTCGTTAAACTCGGCGTGCTGATAAATTGTACCCATTCTGTCATAGGTAAATCCGTCATAAACGACGTCGGCACAGCCTGAGAAGTGTCCGCACGAGGATGCGTTATAGAAGGTACTGTCAAGATAGTACTGATGCTGACGCGGTATACGCAGGACAAATTTTGAGTCGTCCGTGCATTTAAGCGCCAGAGGTTCTTCAAACCTTACCTCACTGCCTGAGTTTGCGGTTATTATTCTTACCTGACCCTTGTTCGGACCCTGATAGATATAGACCTGATAACCGACAAGCTCGTTTAACTTGAAGCTTTCACCTTTGAGGTTATAAACCTCAGGATTTGATGTAGAAAGTATTGTTCCGACCTTTTCAGGCGTATGGTCGGCGGTCATAGTATCGCCGTTGTTGTTATCAACGTTACCCCATTTAAGGTTTTGTACGTATGCACCGTAGCCTGTTACTTCGGACGCCATACCTGTTATTTCGTTATCGGTGAATACAAGCGAACGTCCCGATTTTGTGCAGCCGTAGCAACCGTTTTCTATCTTGTTTCCGCAGAAGTAGGTGTAATCCGCCTGAATCCAATAGGACTGGTTATCGGTTCCGCTTCCGTGATAGAGCCAGTTATTGTATATACGTATATTGTTTGCCCTTTTTTTCGAGCCGCCCATTGCAAACCATTGTCCTAAGCCCTCCGCCTTTAAAAGGGTTATCTGTTCGGCGGTCGAAACAAGACTTGTACCGGAAAGATTGCCTGCTGTCGGGTTGCCCGCAAACGGCTGGGCGTAGAAAGTGCAGTCGTGGAAATAGATGTTTTCATTTTTAAGGTTATCGTTATCAACGAAATTAATAAGCTGAGGCATACGCGTGGCGTAGAAGCCGATATCCTTAATTTCCACGTTTTTGGTCATATACATCATATTTGACGGCATATTGCCTATCTCCCACATATCGGGAAGCATAAGCCAAATTGTTTCATACTTACCGTCGCCCTTAATTGTTACGTTTTCGGGGATAACCAACGTATGCGTCACAATATACTGACCCTTAGGCAGATAAAGCACACCGCCGCCGTTAGCGGCAATATCGCTTAACGCCCTGACAAGATAGGGTGTTGTGTTTTGTTCAAGGTTGCCCGTTGCGCCGTAATCCTTAATGTTATAGACCTTTGTAGGCCAGCTATCCCTCGGTGAAGCGCCTACGGTCACGGTATACGGTTCGCTCCAACAGGTATCGTCACCGAAGCCGTTATAAACCATAACCTCATACTCGCCTGCGGCAAGCCTGCCGTTTAAGTTCATTTTAAGCGAATAAGCCGAAAGAATTTCAATATCCTTTTGGTCAAATACCACCGTTGTTGCGGCGTTTTTAAACTGAACCTTAATATTATTGGCAGTTCCGAAGTCTTCGTTAGCTGAAAGTGCAAGGTTTTCGCCGATAAGCTGGATATATCCGTCAGAGGTTGAAATTTTGCCCTCGTCGCCCTGAGTCATCTTAACGCTCGGGCGGTTGATATAAATTATTTTGGACTTATTGCCGTCGCCCGTCAGTTTAAGCGCATATATACCGTTTTTAAACTCGGACGGGATAAGGATTTTAAACGAATCCTCATCAGGTTGGAGGATATTCAATTTTTTCTCGTTTGCGGTATCAAAGCCGTGCGCCGAGGACTGAGTGAACTTACCCTCTTTACCGAGCGAGGATATTGACATCTGCTTAACATAGCCCGCCTCGCTGCCCGAAAGGGTATTTGCAACGGGTGCAATACTGACGCTGTTAACATTCTGATAAAGGTCCTCACCCTGAATTAAAACTACATCATCGCTGTACTGCGCGGTATTGCCCGTATAATAAACGGTAATCTCCTCATTGGTATCCTCATCTATTACCTTTGCGGTATCATAGGTCACAGTAACATCGTCATAATAGGCGCTACCTTCGGTATTTCCGTTCATTGCGGCGGCAAGCATTACCGACGCTTCAACGGGGTTTGCCTGTGTGCAGTTATAGGTTAGGACATATTCATTTTCCGTATCCTTATACCATTTATATTGCACGGTGGCTGTTGCACCGTTGTAGGTTATAGAAACATCAAACCACTCGGTAAGCGGAACAACGCTGCCGTTCCACAGGTTCTGATTGATAGCGGATGTTGAGCCGTTATCGTAAACGAACCAGTTATAAGCGGGGTTGCCCGTTTGGGTATCGGGCCATGCGAAGTAGTTAAACACGTTATACTTTGTTGATGAGGTGTAGCTGTAAATAATCTTCGGTCCCACCTGCTTATTAACAGGTATTTTTTCAAATCTTACCTTATAAGAAATTGACTTGATCTGCGTTTTCGGCGAATTAAGCATACTTTTAAGGGTAACGCCAGACTCGCGGTAGTGGGGAGCCGTAAGTTTAAGCACGTTTGACTTCAAAGTATCGTCATAAACCGTTTCGATACCCGTGCAGTTGTTTGCGGTCGCGTCTATCCAATTTGAATAGCCGTTTTCAAAATCGTCCGTAAAGGTATCGGTCGGGTTTGCCTTTGCGGAAACCACGGTGCCTGTGCCTTTAAGGGCAAGAAGCGTCTTTGCGTGGGTATATGCGCTTTTAAGGTATAGCTGAGTTGCCTTTGAAAGAGCGTTATAATCGGCAAAGAAACTGTCAACAACCGAATCATAGTTTGGAGAATAGGTCTGCGCCTTTAAGCGCGAAAGCTCCTCATACTTGGTATTGAACTTTTTAGCCTCTTTAAATATAGAGGCGTAGTTATCGGGGTTTGAGGAGAAAAGTGTTATATTCTTGAACTGAACGGTGTTTTTTGTGTGCAGTCCCAGTACAAAATGCTCCGCCGTTACCGTGGTGTTATAGGTTAATGTATAGCAGAGTTTATCGTTCTGGTAGAAGCTCACCTTAACCTTTCCGCTTTCAAGCATATCAACATAAGCCGTTGTCCACTCATAAAAGTTGACGGTGCTTTGCGGAATGTTGTTCGCAGCGCTCACACTGCTTTTGAGTCCGTTTACAACGTTATAAGCAGTGTAGTACATTGTTGAGCCCTGAACTATATGAATATAGCTGTAATTCTTTTCGTCCTGATAAGCGGTGTAAATATAAACAGGCTTTGTACTGCCCATTGACTTTACGTCAAGACCGATATAGGTAATACGGTCGCCGCTTTCGCGAATAGAATATTCGTCTTTAACCATTGCGCCCGCACCGTCGGCATTAAAGCCGATAACACCGTTATCAAGCGTCAGGTTTTCATCGGTCGAGCCGAACATCGGCTTATAGTAATCCTTTGATGAGGAAAAATCTATATTATCAAAATCAACCGCCGCTTTTGTTATCGGTGCCTGAATAAACGTAAGCGAAAATACGAAGCACAAACAAAGCAACAAAGCGACTATCTGTTTGCTTTTTGTTTTCATAAATCTTCCTCCTTAATTACCTGAATTTAAAACGGCTTTGTTATCAAATATGAAATTAAGCAGTTTATCCCTCAATGCGCTTTGAGTGAAATCGCCCGAGGAAATAATTTCCTTAATTTCCGAAGTGTCAATGCCGCTTCCGCTTTCTTCCGCCGCGCCGATTATATCTGCCGCAACAAGTTTTGCAACTGATATTACCGAGCGGTTGCCCTGACCTTTATCTATACTGGTATCTTCCCTGTCGTTAAAGGAATTTACGGTTACTATGTTGCCGTTTGAATCGCTGTACTGTACGAACGCGACGACGGCGTAATCCTTATTAAGGATATTTTCAACATCAATATCCTCTGACGAGCCTCTTAAAGTAGCATAATATTTTAAGGGTATCTTACCGTCCTTCACAGCTTTTTTGGAAACAGTTACGGCGGTATCGTTTTTGCCCTTATAATCCGCGCCGATTATTTCATAAGTCGCGTTTAGTTGCTCGGCAGGTATAAAGTATGCTCCGTAGGAAACTGGCGTATAACCGTCGGGCAGAGCTTTTTCAGCGTCATAGTCTACCTCAAACATAACGTTTGGCGCATCCTTTGTATCGGTAAAACGTGCGCCCTGAACCACAGGTTTTGTAAGTCCGTAGCTGTTAAGGTGATATTCTTCGCTTACAACGGTGCCCGTTGCCTCGACAGGTACGTTGACATTTAGATATTCGCCCTTTGCGTTATACAAATGTGTAGACAGCTTAACCGATTTATCGCCAGCATTTACGTTAAGACCTAAATTTTTTAATATTGTTTTAGATTCTTCAACTGTTTTTCCTGTCAAATCTGGTACTGTAATTGTTGATGAATTAGCTCCTTTACTTACCACAAGATTTATACTATATCCACTTGGAACTCCAC